>JAKVAZ010000005.1:0-991 GCA_022447225.1 Fuerstiella sp.
TTTTGTTGCCATCCACGTCCGCAAGAGACACTTCCCGAAGGCTGATCAGATCGTAGATCTTTCTTCCGTTCAGTCGTTCTTTCGGAATCAGGATGCTGCCGTTCTCCTGATGATGACTGTTGTTGTTCCAGGGAATCAGGAAATGGCGGTCATGTTTGATACACCTCAGGAACCCACAGTCGATTGCCTGGCCTTCGAATTCCGGATAGCGAAGACGCCTGCATGAAACGCCAGAGCGGATGCTCGCATCCGCTCTGCAGGAAATAAGCAATGGACCAGTGACCGTGATCATTCTGGCAATGCTTCCCAGTTCATCCCAGAGATCATTGTTGGGCCAGAGGAGACCGTTGAGAAGTCCGTCCTGTCCGCCTGCCCACTGAGGTTGCAGCACAGGCCCTCCCACATGGAAGTAAAAAAAACCTTTCGTTCCTCCGGCAAGCGCCTGCCAGAACTGCATACGCAATTCCGTGGGCGACGGCCGGGAATCCTTCAACCATGGCTTCGTCGGTTCGTGCGCACTCCAGGCCGCTGCCAGAGGGATAAAATAAAAGACCCGATCAGGATGGTGGTCCTGCAGGCAACGCAGATTTTTCGCGATCGACCAACTATCCCTCGTCACATCCCAGGTGGGGTACCAGTCCGCAGTCATCGGCTGCATGTGCCCAACAAATCTTCTGAAGCCACCCCATGTCGGTTGACAGGTCGTCACAGGAAGTTTGGTGTACTTTTCAATCAGACGAATGGCGGCGATCGAGGGAGCCAGGTACAGCGGCTCATCATCGGAAACAAAGCCGATGATACTCTCGGGATGTTCCCGAGCCAGAGTTGCAGCGAATTCCAGATAGTCTTTTCGGTCAGCCTCGACCTCGGCCATCTCCTGGCCGTTGAGTGCTGGTTCTTCGCGCTGAAATTTCGCCAAAGCGCCGGAGTTGAACCGCATATAGTTAATCAGAGTGGGAAAGATCTTCATTTCTTTGAGGGGCAGTTCCGT
>JAKVAZ010000005.1:1091-2029 GCA_022447225.1 Fuerstiella sp.
AGCAGTCGAAACTGTTGCGGTTCGCCATCCTTTAATTCGATGCTGACGATTTTTGTCCCGTAACCGTCACGGCCCAACACGACTTCGTAGTGCCCGGGCTCAAGATCGGCATAGACAGCGCCTGAGATATTCGACCGTGTGGCAATGACACCGTTTCGCCCTCGAAACTCAAAAAGAACATCACCCAACGCGACAAAGCGTTCGTTGCTGACATATCCGACGAGCATGTTTTATGTTCTCCAGTGAGAAATATGTTTCGGCAGGATAAACAGACTGAACACGTTTGCGAGTCACAGTTTCAGATTGTGGTGATATCCGGATCACTCCGGTTTCCGGTCGAGGAACGGCCGCTGGATCTGCTTCCATACTGGCGGACGGTGAATCTCAGGCTGGTGACGTTGCGCAGCAGACGTGCGGCGGGGCTGAACTCGAGTACAAACTTCTGTGGATGTGGAATGAAGGGACCGCCTGCGCGGTGGTCTTAACCTGTACAACGGTCGTGTTCGGCGGAAAATCCTGACTCAGTGGCCTGTGGGTGGATGATCAGCACCTTGCCCGGTGCGTGGTAACACACCCTGAAATACTCATTGAATTCCTGTCGGTAGATCCGACCCGAAAGGACTGGCAGCAGGAACTGTACGACGGCCACCAGGTGCTGGGGTTATGAGGGATCAAACTGAAGCCTCTGTATGCTGGCTTGCGGCCCGACGATTCACGACTCGATCCACTGTGGGAGTACGCTGCCGATGCTGCTGCATACGGGAACAACAATTGTGGCCCAGGCACCTTTGGAATATACCTTTCCCCGCCATCTTGACGATGTGGCGATTCGCTTTCCCGAAGTGAAGATGATCATGGCTCATCTTGGCCATCCGTATGAACACGAATGTGTGGCTATAATCCGTAACACCCGAATGTCTTCACTGACATCAGTGCTC
>JAKVAZ010000006.1:600000-797558 GCA_022447225.1 Fuerstiella sp.
TGGTCAGTTTCCGTGCCTGTTCCAGCAGCTCCCTGCGAACGTCACGCTGCGTTTGCGGAATCCATTCTGTGATCTGTTTTTCGGTTACGTATTCTGTCGGAGAACTGGCAGCCGCTGCGATCTCTTCAGCCGACAGCGCACGGTCGTACAGCGCGGCCCGATGAATCCGCCCGCTTAAAAATCCTTTGCCGGATTCTGTGTGACGTAATCCAAAGATCACTCTGGATTTTTCCCCTGTGTACTTCTGAATCGGACCTTTGCGAACAGAATCACCGTATCGAACACCGTCGCGATATCCGGTTATAGTGCCGTCTTCGGCGTATACATATGCCATATGCACCGGCCGACTCACTGCCTCGGTTTCCACCGGTCCGCGAAACGAATTCGTACGAACGAATCCATTGCTGCCGGGCATCCAGCGGCCGGGTTCATTTTCGGCAAACACAATCGAGTCAAATACACGGCCCTTCTTTGTCTCGATTGAGATTGCTCCGCCGCCTCGCTGCATCAGATTGTCAAGCTGCACCCAGACTGTCAGAGTTTTTGCAGTAATGTCTTTCGGTACAGGAGGTGTGGAAACGAACGAACTCCCGTTAAGAATAACGGATCCATTTTCAATACGTACATCTCCGTGAGGAGATCCGTGAAGATTCCCGCTGCTGTCACTGAAATCAGTGTCAAATTCCCAGCGAGCCAGGGCAGCAGGTGCTGTGGATTTCGTATCGGTATCCGTTGAACGGCTGGCAATGATTTCCCTTCTGGCTCTTTGTTCAATTGCCGCCATCTGCTGCATGACAGTCGATAGCCTTTCAATGACCTGATTCAGTTCCGCTGCCTGTTCCGAAGTTTGCGCTGTTCGCTCACCAAAACCAAGACCTGAGATAGCGGAGGTGAGCTGATAGAATTCCTTTTGTTTGATCGGATCAAATTTGTGGTCGTGACAGCGGGCGCAATTGACCGTCAGTCCCAGAAATGTCTGTCCAACTGCTGCAATCACCTCTTCCAGTTCGTCCTGCCGAGCAAGCAGTCTCATGCGTTCACTGCGTCCAACCACCGTATTGTGAACTCCTGCAACCCAGAACCCCGTGGCCGCCGCCCCTTCATAGCCGGGGTTGAGCTGATCACCAATCAGCTGGCAGCGGACAAATTCATCGTACGGCATGTCGCGGTTAAACGCGTTGATCACCCAGTCACGATAAGGCCAGGCATTCATTCGTGGACGGTTGCGTTCGAATCCACCACTCTCTCCGAAGCGCACAACGTCCAGCCAGTGTCGCCCCCATCTTTCGCCGTAGTGCTCCGACATCAGCAAATCATCGACCAGTTCCTGATAGGCCTTCTCCGAAGGATTGGACGCAAAGACAGCGACGGTCTCCGGATCAGGCGGCAACCCGATCAAGTCGAAGTAAAGGCGACGAACCAAAGCCCGAGGACTTGATGGACCGGACGGCCGCAGTCCGGCTTCGCGCAGACGCCGGAGGACAAATGCATCAATGTCATTACGAATCCACTCGTCGGAATCGGTTTCCGGAGGTGCTGTTTGTTTCAGCGGCTGCAGTGACCACCAGTCATAGCCGGCTCGTTTCGGTGTTGTAACAGCAAAGGGATCGATGAGACTCGTTCCCCACTCCGCCCCGTTTTCAATCCAGTCTTTGATCACGATCTTTTCAGAGGCATCGAGCGGATGTTCGGGTGGCATTTCGTCACTGTCAATTCGTTCCCACAGCAGACTGGCTGAAGGATCACGTCTGACAATCACCTCGCCACTATCCCCACCTTTCATCGCCAGATCAACATGGCTCAGGTCGAGCCCCCCCCCG
The DNA here is from genome assembly GCA_022447225.1 of Fuerstiella sp. Classification (NCBI taxonomy): domain Bacteria; kingdom Pseudomonadati; phylum Planctomycetota; class Planctomycetia; order Planctomycetales; family Planctomycetaceae; genus Fuerstiella; species Fuerstiella sp. Next base: position 601,821 of record JAKVAZ010000006.1, read on the forward strand.
GGATCTGCCCCACTGTGACACTCGAGGCAGCGTACGGCCAGAATCGGGGCAACAGTCCGATCGAAATCGGCCGATTGCTCCGCCCGGACAATCGCGCCCTGACTCAAAGCTGCAGCAACCAGCAGGATTCGAAAAACGGAATTGGCATTAGGACAACAACAGTGCGGCACGATAATTCCATCCGAAAAGACGGGCCTGCAAAACAAGACCAACAACAACTTCATTATAAAGACCCGTTTCCGTATCCCGCAAGCAGTTCTGACCTGAAGAATAACACTCTTCAGGTCATCTTAATGCTCGCCGACCGACGGGATTCCCCGCCGGACAAACTTGTGTAGCCCAACAGACTCATATTAACAAAAAGTACAACACTGCGGTTACTCAATCAGAAGTCGAAAGATGTCCAGGTTTTCAGAACACGGGCTGTATCAAAATGTTTTTCGCTGTTTGATCGTTTGACTGTGCCCTGCACAGCGGTGAGTTCATCCGGCTGCAGGTCCGTATCCAAAGTTCGCTGTGCTTTACATCACAATACCAGTCGAAGCAATAACGGTCGCCGGTAACAGGAACAACCACAGTTACGAACGAATTATTATGCTGTCCGGCAAAAAGCCTGTTCCATCACACGTTACTCTAATAAAACGGTGGCTGGCAATCCCCCGCCCATCCGCCAGAATTCGGGTTTAGGTTCACTATTACTGCGACAATGGACAAGACGATGACCTGGGAATGTTTCGACGTCAGCATCGAAGATCGGATTGCCCATATCGTCATGAATCGTCCTGAAAAGCGTAACTGTATGTGTGAGTCGTTCTGGACCGATTTACCGGCTATTGTTCAGGACATCGATCAGAATGCCAGGGCACGAGTGATTGTCATTTCATCCACAGGGCCTCACTTCTCTTCAGGAATCGACCTGGAAATCCTGACGGGTGACGGGGCGGGACAGGCTGACAAAAACAACCCGCAGCATGGCGCTGCATTCATCGCCAGGGTTACACAACTGCAACAGTCATTCAACGCTCTGGAGAATTCCCGACTGCCGGTCATTGCCGCCATTCAGGGAGGCTGCATTGGAGGAGGTGTCGATCTGGTGACTGCGTGTGACCTGCGGTATGCCACAACAGACGCCTTCCTGAGCATCTACGAAATCAATGTCGGCATGACAGCCGATGTAGGAACATTCCCCCGAATTACGAATCTGGTTCCGGAAGGTGTTGCCAGGGAACTGGCCTACACCGGCCGACGCATGCCGGCTGCAGAAGCAAAAACATTCGGTCTGGTTAACGATGTGTTTGAGGACCACCAGACAATGCTTGAACACGTCATGAAAATTGCAACTGATATCTCCGAAAGGGCACCACTTGCGGTTTACGGCTGCAAACGGGCCATCACGTATGCCCGGGATCACTCGACGGCAGATACCCTGGATCATATCGGCATCTGGAATACCAGCATGCTGGTCCCGCAACAGATTGCCGAAGCCATGCAGGCGGCCGCCGACAACAGATCGCCGCAATTCTGCGATCTGCCGGTGATTAACTGAACGCGACTACATATTGGTTTTAGTGTCACTCTCACTGCCACCTGCAACTTTTTGCAAAGCGGTACTCAGTTCGCGGTCGTGATCATGGTCACGACTGTAGATGCGAAATATCAGAAAACTGGTCGGCAGGTTCTGAAACAGCTGATCGTCATCCAGTTCAACAGATTCACCGCTGGCTGAATCGAACCAGTAATTTTGCTTTCCAACCGGACGCCGGGCACTCGGCCGGTGGTAATGCCTGGCCACATCAATCCGCAGGGGAATGTCCGACAGAGACGCCGGCAGATGGTGACGTACCCGACGCTCTACCAGGTCCGGTTCCGAAAAGATCGTGATACTCTCTGTCTGTCCCCGGTGAAAATGCATGGTTCGCTCACAGGCCATGCGCCACATCTCTTCACGGTTGACGATACGACTCCAGTGTTTCCCCAGCCGCTGCAGTTCCGGATCTTCAGCGTCTGCCCAGCGCGCGACATCGACCATCAGCGATGTCTCCGTAAGCTGCCGGTATTCACGCAGATGCTGCAGCGGGTTTCCTGGAAACAACCGCTGCATGGTTTCTGCAAAGTGTTCTTCCAGGGCAATGTCGATCGCCCGAACAGTACGGTGAAAATAAATCGTGTGAAACAGATTGGCCCGCGTTTCGATAAAGTTGATCAGCGTCGGCATGCCGCGGGCATGAAGGGTGAGACCCTTTGCCGTGAAAAAGCTGTAATGAACCAGACGTGAAATGTCGAAAGCGCGTGTATTGTAACCGGACATGTAGGCATCGCGGAGTACAAAGTCCATGTTGTCGATCGTGTAGATTCCGCTGAACATCGACCGAAGTTTTCTAAGCCAGTCCGGATGACCGTCAACATCGTCTCCGCTGACAGGGCGACGAATCAGCCAGGCGACCTGCCTCGGGTCCAGTTCTTCCAGCGGCTTTAGCCGTCCGGACGGGTTCCGACGAATCCGGCGAATCAGATCGCCAAGTTCGTATTCAATAACATGAGCGCCGACGTCCTCATGCGTCAGATTGAACTGATCAAGATAATGATCGTCGAAGAAGTGACCGAACGGGCCGTGGCCCACGTCGTGCAGCAGTCCGGCGATCCGGACCAGGCTCTCCACATAGGCCTGAGAAGGAACACTGCGGCACGACTCTGCCAGAGAATCGTACCACGCGCGAATTGTCAGCGAACCAAGATGCATGACCCCCAAGACATGCTGGAAACGCATATGTTCTGCTGACGGAAAAACCCACCAGGCTGTCTGCAGCTGGTGAATGTGCCTCAACCGCTGCAACCAGGGATGATCGATCAAATCCTGTTCCGCAGCTTCATCATTCGGCAGTCCCACGGCTGACGTGAAGGGAATGTAGCCGTGGATCGGATCGTGCGACAGGCTTTCAGTAGTAAAGTCCCGGACCATATAATCTGAGTCGATTGTCGTGTGAATGAAATCCGGACGGAGTAACAGACCTCGTGCCTAATCATGCCGTCACTGTTATTGAGACCGTTTGCCACCGGATAACAGCGAGGGATTCGTACATTTTCAAATGGGAGCTACTCAGGCAGCTCAACACTGTCAACCGACGCCCCCAAATGAGTCTCCAGTAACCGACCCAGCTCGGGACCACGAGCATTCAGCGAAATAACTTTGCCGTCCGGTCCCACAAGAATCACAGTGGGAATTCCGGTGACGGCATAATAGGCTGCCATCTCACTGTTACCATTCCCATCCGGCATAATGTTCTGCCATGGAAGCTGCGCTTCCTTCATGTAAGCTTCGAAATCGGCGCGATTCTGATCGATATTGATGCCTACAACAGTGAAACCCTTTGCACCGTAGACTTCGAGGTTCTTTCTCACATTGGGAATTTCTGCCCGACACGGACCACACCAAGACGCCCAAAAATCAACAAGCACAAACTTTCCCCGATAGCTTTCCCAGTCGAATTCAGATCCCTCTGCTGTGACTCCCGAAAGTTCCATGAAATTCCCCGGAAGATTCAGACGTCGAACTGTGGCAGCAATGCTCAGGCCCTGAGTACGAAAATCAGGATTGTCCGAGTTCTCCAGCATGGGAACCAGACGATTCAAAATCTGCTTTGCAATTTCCGGTTCACTACCGCTGAGTTGCTGCCCCAGCGCCGATGCAAGGCTCACTCCGCGCCTGTCCAGACCGTACTTATCGATGAACGCGAAGAGGTCCGTGACGACAGTTTCTCTGTTCCCGTCCTCCTGCAGAGCTTTCATGATCACCAGTTGAAGCAGCTGAAAATCCGCTGACTGTACCACAGCCGGACGTGGGTCGTTCCGGAGTGATCCGGCAAACGCCATCAACTGTCGTTGTGACTCGGGATCCACACGGCTCAGGACCGAAAGTACAAGGAACTTTTCTTCAACGGCGAGGACAGCGTCCTGTTCGCTGATCTCCTGTACCAGAATACGATCGACCGCACCCGTGACGGCAGCAACCTGCTTTCGGAGGTGGGCAATCACAGCTTCCCGAGTCCGTTCCGTCGGTCTCATTTGTTTGATGCTGCCAATAAACGAAAACAACTCCTGCGGACTTCCATCCGGCACCTCAAACGGATCCTTCTCCTTGTTCTGCGGGTCCCGCTCATTTTTAACAGACAATGCAGCCGATTTGTCCTCCTGCGCAAAACATGTCAGTCCCCAAGCCGGTCCGAAAACCGAGATGATCAGCAGCCAGCGGAACGATTTTTGAAAAGCGGCCATACAGCACCAGAGGAAAACAGGAAAGAAGTGAACACACGTGTTGGTGAAAGAATCTAACTTAAAGCGGCGGCGTTTACGGAAACCAACCACAATCATAGCCAACCAACGGTTGAATGGAGAACCGACTCTTCACCCATTTGTCGTTCCAGAAGCCGCCCCGATTCAGTTTGGTCGTCGAACAGATCAACGTCCTGGTAAAGACGTACAAAACGAGTCAGTGATGAGTCCTGTTGGTTCAAATACAGGCATGCCATGCATCCGTCACTACACTCGCAGTCTAGGTCGAGTCAAATGATTCACCAACCCCGGTCACGACTCCGGTCCGTCTACGCAGCATTTCAATGATTCACTACAGATTGTAGCCGACGGCTGACAGTGACGAAGTCACAGAAAGCAGCCTAGTGTCTGTCCGGGAACGATCTGCGTCACTGAAAACCGGAAAAAAAACGTAAAGCCCGGTCGTCACTTCTTTAAAAGCTGAAGCCATCCGTAAAAAACAACCGGTTCCGAAGAATAGCAGAGATCTCAAAACTAGCTGCAGTTCTCAATATAGTAAGATTCAAACCAGACCCCAAAAACAGAGTAAATTTCGGAGTGTGCCACGGGAACAACATGAATTGATGGACAGAACCGACCACCCGACGTATGGTGAATGCACGACAAAATCGTGCTCGTCACAGCTGATAAGCGGCTAGCCAACAACACCGACAATCGATCAGTCATTCATTTGTCAACCAGTCAGTATTTATTGTGCGGAGATCTTGCCGGCAATAGTTGAACGGTAACGCGAAAAGGTTAAGGAAATTGTGCTGAGCCCGGAGAGTGCAAATATGTCGGATTCTCAGGATACAGTTTCTGAATCTTTTGAAAATATTTTTCGTGAAGAACGACAGCGACTGTGGCGTCTGGTTCGGTTTCGGATGAATCCGGGAGTCCGCCACCACCTCGACACCGAAGACGTTCTTCAGGATGTGTTTATAGAGGCGTCGCGGCGTTACGACGACTATCTGGACGGCAATGGATCTGCACCTTATCTGTGGCTCAGACAGATTGCCCTGGAGGTCCTGAACAACGCCCATCGCACTTACACCGGGGCACAGCAGCGCTCGACCGAACGAGAGTCTTATTCTGACCTGCCGGCCAATGATGCCGCATCAAGTCCGCTGCTGCGACTGGTCGCTGCTGTCACAACCCCAAGCGCAGTTGCCATCCGGCAGGAAACCAAGATCATCGTCGATCAGGCTTTGCAAAAGCTGAATGAAACAGACTGGGAAGTGATCCAGCTGCGTCAGTTCGAAGAGCTGACCAATTCCGAAGTCGCAGAAGTGCTGGAGATTTCCGTAACTGCAGCCAGTATTCGCTATGTTCGGGCACTCGAACGACTAAAAGACATCGTCGAATCGCTGCCCGACTTTAGTCAGAGCTGAAAGGAGGACCGTCATGAGTCGTCCGCTCAGTGACCCGCGAGAGCTGCAAGGCCTGTCCTCCGAAGAACGCGATGAGCTCCTCGGACGTTTGGTAGAAGAATTCGAGTTTCGAATCCGACGCGGTGAATGTCCTCTGGTCGCGGAATACACCGAACAATTCCCTGACCTCGCCGCAGAGATCGAATCAGTCTTTACGACGATCGTCACCCTGGAAGGAATCAAAGCCGACGATGCTCGCGATGCAGAAGGACGTGTCAGTCTGGCGGGCGGACGAGTCGATCAGCTGGGCGAATATCGTGTCGTACGTGAAATCAGTCGTGGTGGCATGGGAATCGTCTTTGAGGCCGAGCAGGTTTCCTTGAAAAGACGAGTTGCTCTCAAAGTACTGCCGCGACGAATGATACTTCAGACAGAGGAACGAGAGCGGTTTGAACGAGAGGCACAACTGGCCGCCAGCCTGCACCATTCCAATATCGTCCCGATCCACGGCTGCGGTTCTGAAGACGGCTACCAGTTCTACGCAATGCAACTGATCGAGGGAACTCCGTTAAATCAACTCCGGGAACAACTCACCGCACATCGAGTTGCCGAAATCGGTGTACAGGTTGCGGAGGCTCTGGATTATGCACACAAACAGGGAGTCATGCATCGTGACATCAAGCCCGAAAACCTGATTGAAGACTCTGATGGACGGGTTTGGATCACCGATTTTGGTCTCGCTGCCGATTCACTATCCGTCTCCGACGGCCACGCGGGGGGCACAAAAAAATATATGGCTCCCGAACGAGCGACGGGATTGTGTGATGTACAGGCTGACGTCTTTAGTCTGGGAATGACCGTCCAAACTCTGTTGCCGGAACCCGAGGCCGTTCCTGTTTCTGCCGACCTGGCAGCGATCATTGATCGTTCGACCGATCACGACCCGGAAAACCGATATCAGACCGCAGGTGAACTGGCAGAAGATCTGCAGCGATTTCTGGAATTCTGGCCCGTCAAAGCAAGAAAACTCAGCTGGTTTGGCAAAGGAATCAAACTGGCAAGGCGTAACCCGGCTCTGTCTGTCAGCCTGGGGCTGCTATTCGGGCTTGCCTGGGCCATGGCGATTTTTTCACACAGCGCTTATCTGCAGTCTGAACAGCAAAATACACAACTCTTCGGAAAAGTGTTTGCCATTGATGCATTGTTCAAATCCAACTATCCGGGTCGGGATAAGCTCAGTCAGCTCAGCGAGCTCCAGGATTCCCGAACCACGAAGGTCCATGATCCCGCTCTGGAAGACCACATCACGATGCTGCCGTATCTTCCTGACATCAAGATTGATCGGCTGACGGATTTGCCACCGGACCTGATTCATTCCGCCATTTCTGCACGACGCGATGTTGGTTTAGCCAAGAAAAATCTGGGCAGACTCGAGGATGCCCGTCGGGCATTTCAGTATGCACTGCAGGCCACTGATCGATGGATGTTCCAGTGCAATATGACTTCACCGTTTGGCATACATACTGTGAACGCAGTGCTTTCTGCTGCAAGACTTCGCAATGATCTCAGCAGCGTTCTGGAAAAAGAAATGAAACTGGATGAAGCGGTCATATTGCGCCACGAAGTGCTGGCGCTTCTGAGCAAAATACCGCGGTCGGAGCAGAACACGACGGACTATGCCGAGCAGTTCGCTGAAGCGCATCTCGGGCTTGGGACGTTCAGGCCTGAACGTGTGGGGCTCTTTGGAACATGGTACCAGCTTGAAGTTGCCGGGCACGATTTTACAGATGAAGCGGACACGGCAATTGCTCATCTTGACGCCGCGTTACAGGTGTTACAGGTATCCGGTCGAATGAAGATTCCGAGGATAAAAACACAAATCACAAGAACGCTGATAGAACGTGTACAGTGGAAACGTGTGCTGGGCTCTTTGGTGCAGCAGGACGACCAGCGTGCCCAGAACCTCATGCTTGAACTGACACAGGATTTTCCGAAACAGCCTAACTACCGTTACATCTATTCACTGGTTCTGGCAAATGTCAGGCTTCCGCAGGGAGCCGAAACTCAACCTGGGTCTGACTTGATTCGGTTGCGACTGGAACGCGCGCTGGAACTGGTCCACTCGCTGACTCAAAGTCAGCCCCGTCGAACTGACTACATCGAAACAGAAGTTGATGTACGTCACCTGCTGGCAGAACTGGCGATTCGCAGCACTGAAGAGGGCGATACAAAATCGGACTTTGAAGTTGCCGTTTCGATGCAGAGTTACCTGAACCAAAGCATGGCAGTCGGGTTTCCCGATCATGTTCGGCAGGCCCTGCTGGAGTGGCGTTTTGCAGAGTGGCTGGACCTGAAGAAAAAACATGATCAGGCCGACACCCTTCGGAATCAGGCCCGCCGGCAGTTTCAACTCATCCCACAGGACGACTCTTCGCAACCCTGTGTCGCGGCAACCCGGGAAGTGATCATCGACGGTACTCGAAAGCTGACTTCACTGACTTCTGGCGTCACTCCCTCTCCGGCTACTGTACAGTTGGCAGAGTAAAATAAAGATTCTGATACCGCTGACGGTCATCCTGGACGTATTTCAATACGCCGCCGAAGCTCGATTACAATCAACAGACTGTATTTTCGGAGTTCGACTGTTTTCCGGATTGAACAGGCATGTTCAATCCGGCGGCGAATATGCTTTTCGAATAAGCAGGTTTGGCCCAGGTGAAAACGTTGCACCGGCGATCAAACTCCGATTTTTCAGCGATGATTCAACGGAAACCTCATACTTAAACACCGCAAAGTCGGTCCGAATCCTCCAACTCGCTTTGTCAGAGCCTGGTTCGACCCGCCTGCCTATTGCATTCAGTGCCACCGGGACTATGTTTAGAATATTGTGTTTTGGCAATTCTCCGGAAATCCCCACGAATTTGTCCGAAACGGATTTAGCGGAAATTCACAGATGGAACGTACTGTACACAGGCGGCAGTGCCGACTTTGATTTCGGACACCGACTTCCGGCTGGTTAAACCGTGTTCTCTGACTACTCCGGTACTACAGGGACGTCTTTTGTCAATCATCGAATGTTCAGGGACAGAGCAGATGCTCGGTGAGCTGAATCCGTGCGGGGGAGGCGACACAATTCCCCTCCTTCATGAGAAAATACTTATTGGTCGCCGTTCATCCTGCGATATTTGCCTTGCGCTTTCGAATGTGTCTTCGCACCATTGCGAACTGGAGTTACAAAAGCACTACTGGCACGTTCGGGATCTGGGCAGCACCAACGGTGTCAAGGTCAACGGCGAGCGAACACTAGAATCTGTTCTGATGCCAGGTGACGAATTGCAGGTGGCCAAGTCTCGGTTCCGCATTGAGTATTGCATTCATCCGGATGCTGCTGCACCGGAATCCATAGACACGTTTGCATTGAGCCTGATGCAGAAGGCCGGACTGGAAAAACCGGCCGATTTTCGCATACCACAGTCGTCAGACGAAAGACGTGCGCGAATGAAAGCCAAACGCCGCTCGGAAAATCGCGACGATTTCATCATGGACTGGCTGAGTGACGAAGAAGAATAAGCGGTATTAGTGTTTTTGAGCCCCGATGACTACCGCCGGCCCTCCGCGACAGATCGTGACGTCCACAGGAGGTGTACGGAACGCGGAATACTATCCGTCGGAAAGACCCTGTCATGACGGGGTGAGCCTGGCATTCAGCTTAAATTTCGCTGCGTGGAACGAAGTATGATAATAATCCGACAACGTCTGCGAACAGTACTTAAGCGTATTTGCGGATTTCCCCGTCGCGCGTCACGTGGATCAGTTCGACTCAGATTCAGGGAACTCCTACACGCTGTTTGAACTGCCGTAATCCAATGAATTCATCTTTTGGAGGAACCAGCGAATTGTCAATTTCCGGTGAAATCTGAAGCCCGGTCAAACAACAAACAATCGCATACGAACTCACAAGAGCCGAAATGTTCCAAAACCTGGTTCCGGAATCGCCAAACAACTGTTATTGCAGCACCGAAGCACAGTTTCGATTTCCGGCTGGTGTGTCTGCCGGAAATCGGGGACACACGTTACATTTCCCGGCGGATCAGGGACTCTTTCATATCAGAGTTCGAAGAAAACTCGTAAGTGGAAAGAGTGGATTCCCTGTCTACCTTGGCTGACGCTGACAATGTAGAATTTGCGGGCTGCATGAACTCCCGGTGCCCTGTGAATCGATCCACCGGCTCAGTTCTGTCCGGATTTGACCGGTATAGAATCAGGGAAACGAATTTCAGTTTGTAGCAGCTCGCGGGAAAACCCGGAAGGAATTTCCTCATCGGTGGCAGGTCTGTTCCGTGTATTCAGCTCGTTGTGAGACAGAGATATGAAACGTCGAAGTATGATCTCATCTTCCGCTGCCACTGTGGCAGCACTTTCATTTCGTTCAGCCTGGGCACGGAGTGCCTTAACTCACCGCGAACACCGAAAATTCACACTCGATCTGAACTGGGGGGCCATCGGTGTGGAAGCCGATCAACTGCAGGCAATCGGGTATGCAGCCAAATTTGGCTTTGAGTCTGTGTCTGCGGATCCACGGTTTCTTTCGTCGCTTGATGAGTCCCAACGCGCCAGTCTGGCGGCGCTGATGAAGGAAAAAGGTGTACGATGGGGAGCCGCCGGTCTGCCGGTAAATTTTCGCCAGGACGAATCCCGGTTTCAGCAGGACCTGAAGAAACTGCCAGCGATCTCCAGTTCCATGCAGCTTGCCGGTGTGACACGCGTGGGCACTTGGCTGAGTCCCTGTCACAATGAACTGACCTATATGGCCAATTTCCGTCAGCATGCGCGGCGTCTGAAGGCCTGTGTAAGAATCCTTGCGGATCATGGTCAGAGTTTCGGCATGGAATACGTCGGGCCGAAAACGCTGTGGGCCTCAAAACGTCACAGTTTTATACACAGTATGCGAGAGACCAAAGATCTCATCGCAGAAATTGGAGAGAACAATGTTGGCTTTGTTCTCGACAGCTGGCACTGGTACACAGCACATGAAACGGTTGAGGATCTGCGAACTCTAAAGAATCAGGACATCATCGCCTGTGATCTGAACGACGCACCGGCAGGTCTTGCGATCGACGAACAGATCGATAACCAGCGTGAATTACCGGCAGCAACCGGGGTAATTGACCTGAAGATGTTTCTGGGGTTCCTGATTGAAATCGGCTACGACGGTCCCGTGCGTGCAGAGCCGTTCAATGCAAAACTCCGGGACATGGGAAATGACGACGCCTGCCGAACAACGTCAGACGCACTGACAAAGGCCTTCTCACTGGTCAGCAAATAGCAGGATCGCAGTGATGTATTGATCACTTTTTTTTGTACGATGTTGTTATGAGAAACGTACAACTGCATTTCCGTACGCTGCTGTTGGTGCTTGTGCCTGCCGGACTTCCTTTAACCGCCAAACAGTGTCCTGCCGACGAACGGGTTGTATTCGACCTGATCCGAACTCACTGTGTTGATTGTCACAACCCGACGAAATCCTCCGGAGATCTGGACCTGCAGACTTTGAGTACTCAGGGCCTGCGCAGCTTTGACGTCAACCGGGAAGCATGGGAACGTGTTGTCGCAAAGATGACCACCGGAGAAATGCCGCCACCCGAAGTCACCGGACCGTCAGGTAGTGAAGTTGTCCATGCGACGAAGTGGCTGAAAGCAGAGTTTCTCAGGCAGGATCGAGCCATTCAGCCTCAGGCCGGCCGGGTCACAGTGAGGCGACTCAATCGCGCCGAGTACACCAACACAGTTCGGGATCTGCTGGGCGTCAACATTCGACCGGCCGAAGATTTTCCGCCGGATCAGTCGGCATTTGGATTCGACAATATTAGTGATGCCCTCAGACTGTCTCCGGTCCTGATGGAAAAATATCTGAATGCCGCTGAACGTGTTATCACGACCGCACTCTTCGGCCCCAAAGAACACAAACCATCGGTCACGCATTATCCGTTACCGGTCCGCATTAATCTGCGGCGCGGTACTCAGTCCGTGCCACAGGATCTGCCAAATTATGATCTCACGGGACTGAGTACGGTTCATGCGGCACACGTAGTACACCACTTTCCGGTTGAGGCCGAATATGATTTTCGGATCGTGCTCAACGGCCACCGCCCGACTCAGTCGGAGCCCGCACACCCTGCGCTGTTTATTGACGGCGTTTGCACAAAGGAATTCGAAATTGATGCCACAGACCTCGAAGGACAGGTCGTGGAAACACGGCTCCGGGTCACTGCGGGAGAACACCTGCTGTCGGCGACCTATTTAAAAATGTATCACGGACTCCCTCCAAACTTTCACGGGCCGGAACCGTCAAAACGCCCGCCGGGGCCATTATTAACCGGAGGTGACAGACTCAACGAACAGGACATTGAAATTCTGCGAAAATTGGGTACGACAATTAAGACAGACATGTCAGTCGAAACACGAATCGACAACCGGTTTGAATCCATCGACATCGGGGGCCCGTTCAACCAGCAGACAGCAGCATCGCCCGCCGCACTTAAGCGTGTTTACGTCTACGGAAGTGTGGAACACGGCCATACGGCCAAATGCGCACGGGTTATTTTGACAGACTTCGCCAGTCGCGCATTTCGCCGTCCTGCTGCAACCGAGGAAGTTGACCGATTTTTACGACTGTTCAAACTGGTTGAACATCAGGGTGATTCATTCGAAAAAGCAATTGCAACGGCACTTCAGGCGATTCTGGTGTCGCCACACTTTCTGTTTCGAATTGAACACGACCGAAAACCGTCGGACGGACGCAGCTTCATGCCGGTAAGTGACTATGAACTGGCTTCAAGGCTGTCGTACTTCATCTGGAGCAGTATGCCCGATACGAAACTCCTGCAGTCGGCTGCGGACTCATCGCTGCGGCGACCTGACATTCTGGAAGCTCAGGTTCGCCGAATGCTGCGGGATCCGAAATCCCGTGCACTGGTTGAAAATTTCGCCGGCCAGTGGCTTCAGTTCAGAAACATAGACATTGTGCGACCGGATCCTGAACAGTTTGCGACGTTCGAGGAAAGTTTGCGACATTCGATGAAACGAGAGACAGCCAGATTCCTCGAGGAAATCATTCGGGAGGATCGAAGTGTCCTGGAGATACTTAATGCGGATTATACGTTTGTCGACGAAAGGCTCGCGAGGTTCTACGGTTTCGAGGGCATTCACGGTCCCGGGTATCAACGGGTTGACGTCAGTAACACACGGCGGGGAGGAGGGATCCTTTCGCATGGAAGCATTCTGACGCTCACTTCGTATTCAACTCGTACTTCCCCTGTGCTTCGTGGCAAGTGGATCCTCGAAACTCTACTCAACGACCCTCCGCCACCTCCTCCGCCGTCCGTCCCTGCCCTGGACGAATCGAAAGTCGGGAAGTCGGTTTCACTACGTCAGGAACTGGAGGAGCATCGGAACAATCCTACCTGCGCCGGGTGCCACGCACGGCTGGATCCTCTGGGATTTAGTCTGGAACATTTTAATGCAATCGGTGAGTGGCGCGATCTCGACGGAAAAGAACCGGTGGATGCTTCAGGAACTCTGCCGTCCGGACTTACGTTTCAGGGCCATGCCCAGCTTAAACAGATCCTGATGGATGATCGAGACTCTTTTGTAGACGGTCTTGCGGAAAAACTGCTGATCTACGCCCTGGGTCGTGGTCTGCAGCGTCACGACCGTCCGGCTCTGGCAAAGATCTCAGAATCGCTTCCTGCTGCGGATTATCGGTTTTCTGAGCTGGTTCTGGGGATCGTGAACAGTCTGCCCTTCCAAATGCGGAACGTGGCTGAACAGAATACGGCGGACGGCCCGCCCACCGGAGAGACATCACCATGACACTGATTATTACAGACAGGCACCTCTCACGCCGCAAACTGCTTCAGGGGACCGGGGCTGCGATTGCCTTGCCGATGCTCAACGCCATGCAACCGGCCATTGCTTCAGCAGCGATCAATCCGCCGATCCATCGAATCGCTGTCGTATATGTTCCCAACGGCATTGTCATGAAGCACTGGACTCCGAATCAAACCGGAACGGAATTCCCGTTTCCGCGGATCCTGAAATCACTACAGCCGTTTCGCGATCAGATCACAGTGATTTCAGGACTGGAGAATACCGCGCCAACTAAAGTCAGAGGCGGTGGCCATGCCAAAGCATCGGGTAGTTTTCTTTCCGGCATGCCTCCAAAGTTTACTGCGGGAGCCGATGTTCGCGCGGGAATCACGTTCGACCAGGTGGCCGCCGGCAAATGGGCCTCAGAAACACGGGTCCCGTCGCTGCAACTTGGCCTCGAAGATTCACGAATGGTCGGCAACTGTGATTCCGGTTCAAGCTGTGCCTATACCAACAGCATTTCCTGGAAGGACGCGGAAACACCGATGCCCGTTGACGTCAATCCTCGATCGGTGTTCGAGCGACTGTTTGGAACTGTTGATCCTGGTCTGTCAGCTGAAGATCGCGCCCGCCGACTGCTGTACCGCAGGAGTATTCTGGACGTCACCCGTGAAAGTACGCGGGAATTGTTCAATCGGCTCGGGGCAGATGACCAACGCAGGATGGATGAATATCTCACCTCAATTCGTGAAGTGGAGAAGCGTATTTCCGATGCAGAAAAACGTGAACTCATCCCGGGGATCAACAAACCTTCGGGAATCCCGTTTGAGTTTCCTGACTACGCCAGAATGATGCTGGATCTTCAGGTCATCGCCTTTCAGTCGGATCTGACGCGCGTATCCAGCATCATGTTCGGTCGTGAGGGCAGCGTGCGCACCTATCCTGAAATTGGCGTCGCCGATCCTCATCATCCACTCACACACCATCGTGGTCATCCCGACTTCATCGAACGAGTTACCAAGATCAACTGTCTGCATGTGGAGTTATTCGCGTACTTCCTCGAACGACTCAAAGCGACACAAGACGGAGCAGGTTCACTGCTGGACCGGTCAGCCATTCTTTACGGTGGCGGACTCAGTGACGGCAACACTCATTCCAGCACGGACCTGCCGCTGCTGGTTGCCGGCGGGTTGTGCGGAACCGGAGGCCGGCACATTGAGGTCGACCGACAGCCGATCACCAATCTGTTCGTGGACCTGCTCAATCGAGTCGACATTTCGACCGGATCCTTCGGTGACAGTACAGGACGGCTCGACACAGACAGTTAGCTGAATATGCCTAAGCTGTTTGGTCTCCACTTCAGTTCCGGAAGACCTCGACAGCCGGCCCACCGGAGTATCAGCAGACTTGGCAGAATTTATTCGGGAGTGAAGAGCAACAGATGCCATTCATTTGGCCGTGACAACCCCCGACCGGACGGAGTGCTCAGTCAAACATGTTTTGACTGAGTGTGTATCACCGGGTTGCCGATCGTTTTCCCCGACAGCGAGGCATACTCGGGGCCGGCGACACCTCACAATTTACCAGGTAACAGAGCGGTAGCGTGCCCGTGACGGGGGTCCGTTTACCGGACGAACTGAGTCCCGTCAAATATGACATCCTCGTCGGGCAGTCCGGATTCATTCGCCAACGGGACGCTCTACGTGGACGGTAGCCGCATAACGGACAAATACGCACTTGAACCTCAACGTCATCCCCATGAGAAATACTATTCTTTTCCTTCTTGTCCTCAGCTGCCTTGAGCCTGCCTTTGCCAGGAAACCTAACGTCGTGTTCATTCTGGCGGACGACCTCGGTTGGCGCGACCTCAGCAACGAGGGCTCCTCCTATTACGAGAGCCCGCACATCGACCGTATCGCCCGGGAAGGCATGAAATTCACTCGTGGTTACGCCACCTGTCAGGTATGCAGTCCTTCCCGGGCCAGTATCCTCACCGGCAAATACCCCACCAACCACGGGATCACCACATGGATCGGCGATCGGTCAGGAGAGGCCTGGCGTGATACCGGCCGAAACGACAGTCACCTGCCGCCGGAGTACAACCAACAACTGCGAGCCTCCGAAATCACCCTGCCCGAGGTTATACAGAAGTCCGGCTACAGGACATTCTTCGCGGGTAAGTGGCACCTCGGCAGCAGGGGGTCCTGGCCGACCGACCACGGCTTCGAGATCAACAGCGGCGGATGGGACGTCGGCAGTCCCCGCGGCGGATACTTTTCTCCGTGGCAAAATCCTAACCTCCACTCCGGCACGGCGGGCGAGTCGCTCACTCTGCGTCTCGGCAGAGAAACCGCGAATTTCATCGAATCCAGCAGGGACGAACCGTTTTTCGCCTACCTTTCCTTCTACAGCGTGCATAGTCCTATCCAGACCACACCCCGACTCTGGAAGAAATACCGGCGTAAGGCAGTCGCAGCCGGCCTGGCCAGGGAACGCTTTGTCTTCGACCGTCGCCTCAGCGTGCGTCAGGTGCAGGACTGCCCCGTGTATGCGGGTATGATCGAAACCATGGACAATGCCGTCGGCATGGTGCTCCGGAAACTCGACGAACTCGGACTCACCGAACACACCATCGTATGCTTTACATCCGACAATGGAGGGGTCTCCTCGGGCGATGCCTATTCGACCTGCAATTTGCCTCTGCGCGGTGGTAAAGGGCGTCAGTGGGAAGGCGGCATACGTGAACCTTTCTATCTCAAGGCACCCGGTATCACCAGACCGGGCTCGACGAACGCAGTACCGGTCAGCGGCATCGACTGGTATCCGACCCTGCTTGAACTGGTCGGCCTTCAGGTGCCGGAAAGCCAACAGGTAGACGGTGTCAGTCTGGTGCCTTTACTGCAAGGAAAATCTATCCCCGGACGGCCTCTCTACTGGCATTACCCGCACTACGGCAACCAGGGTGGCGAACCTTCGTCCATCATTACCGAGAACAACTGGAAATTGATTCACTACCACGAGGATGGTCGCGACGAGCTATATCACCTCGCCAGGGACGAAACTGAACAAACGAACCTTGCCACCACCGAACTCCGGCGGGTCAGGATCATGCGGACAAGACTTGACTCCTGGCTCACAGCAACCGGGGCGAAGTTTCCGATCCGGGACAGCAAAGCCGATCTGGTCAAACGCAAAGCCCGCTTCGATTCTCTGGCAACTCTGGGAAAGGAAAAACTCGAACGTCAGCACGGGGATTTTCTTAACCCTGACTTCAGACCCAACAGCGACTGGTGGGGCAGCGTTCCCGGAGACTAAACCCATGAACGTATTGATTCTGGCCGTCGCTTTTGCCTTAAGCCTTTCTCCGCTTTCCGCAAAGCCGAAGCATCCCAATGTCCTGATGATCTGCGTGGACGACCTTCGCCCTGAACTGAACTGCTTCGGGGTCGACTACGTCAGGTCACCGAACATCGATGGACTGGCTGCCCGGGGTCGCCCTTTTCATCGACATTACGTACAAGCGCCCACCTGCGGAGCATCCCGTTACACCTTACTGACCGGCACCTGCGGTCCGACCACTAACGGCGCGCTCTTTTCGCGAGCCGGCAACCGCAAGCATTCTGATTTTCCCGGTTTTTTCAGGAAGCACGGCTACGTCACCGTCTCCGTTGGCAAAGTCTCCCATCATCCCGGGGGACGGGGAGGCAGCAACTGGGATGACGACACCAAACATGAAATGCCCGAATCATGGGATCGCCACCTGATGCCGACCGGCCTCTGGAAGCACCCGCGCGGTGCCATGCATGGCCTCGCCAACGGGGAAATTCGCAGCAAGGCCTGGAAGATGGACGTCTACCAGACATTCGATGGCCCCGACAACGCGTATCCCGACGGACTCATTGTCGAAGAGGCCCTCCGTCAACTCGACCACCTTGGCAGACAGGCCGCCGGGAAGCCCTTCTTCCTCGCTGTCGGCATCATTCGCCCTCACCTTCCATTCGGAGCGCCGCTGCGGTACGTCACCCCCTATCTCAGCACCACGCTGCCACCCACGCCACACCCTCTGAAGCCTTCAGGCAAAACCACCTGGCACAACTCAGGGGAGTTCATGAAATACAACCGCTGGAAACGCAACCCGAACACCGACGCTGCCTTCGCTCTGGAGATACGGCGGCACTACGCCGGCTGCGTAACCTATGCCGACGCGTTGGTGGGACGCATCCTCGCCAGGCTCAAACAATTGAAACTGGAGGACAACACCATCGTTGTCCTGTGGGGTGACCATGGCTGGCATCTGGGCGAACACGCCGTCTGGGGAAAGCACACCCTCTTTGAGGAATCCCTCCGCTCCCCGCTGATCATCTCTTACAAAGGGATTCCAAAACCAGGAACAGCAACCCGCTCCGTTGTCGAGACCCTGGACATTTTTCCCACTGTCTGTGCCTTGGCCGGACTGGACAGCCCCGACTTCCTGCAGGGCCGTTCCCTGATTCCAATCCTAAACAACCCAAAGTCCCGGGGACATTCCGCCATCGCCTACCGTGCGAACGCCCAAACCATTCGTACCGCCACCCATCGGCTCATTGCCCACAGCGGGGGTGAACTCGAACTATACGACCACACCACCCCACAGGGTGAAACGAAAAATCTGGCTGCCACCCAACCCGGGAAAGCCGGTAAACTGCTCAGACAACTCACGGCCAGGCTGGAAAAAAATTAAATTAGACAGGTGTCCTGACGTTAAGAGATGTGGCGATTCAGCCTGACTGTTTCCGTCGACACGAAAAAATCCAGGTCGTGTACCGGCTGTCCTTCAGCTTAGCGGCTGTAACAACCTCCATTCCGGAACGTTCCCAATCCGGTTTCCCCCCCGGGCCAGGTTCCTGTCCGAAGCTAAACCACTGTCGCCGCAGACTCCCCGGACATCGCATCACCGTCAGCACAATGGATACAGTTGCGGCCCTGAGATTTAGCTCGGTAAAGCAATTTGTCTGCGGCCGACAACAGTTCATCCACGTCAGAGAGCAAATGGCCATCTGTACAGGTGACCCCCATACTGCAGGTAACATTGAGCTGCCCGGCCTGAGTCTGGAAAGGTTTTTCTGAAATTTCGTGACGAATCCCTTCAGCAATTTTTACGGTCACTGTCAGCGACGACTGCGGACATACGACAACAAACTCATCTCCGCCAAATCGACACAGACTGCATGTCCTGTTCAGAACCGGGTGAATGCGATCGCAAAAAGTCCGGAGAACTTCGTCGCCGATGAGGTGGCCATGTTTGTCGTTGGTCAGCTTGAAGCGATCAATATCGATAAAAATAACCGACAGCTGGAACGATTCCTGTCTGCAGTTCTCCAGCTCGCGTCCAAGCAACGGCATGAGCCAGGCGCGATTGAATGAGTTGGTGAGTGCATCTCGCGCCATCAGTTCGTGAACGAAGCTGTGATACTGAGCTTCTTCATCCGGCAGCATCATGAACTTCAGGATTGTGTTTCCCAGTCGTATTAATTCGCCACCTGCCAGCGGAGTCTGAGGATCCGGTTTTTTCCCGCTGATCCAGCTCCCGTTTGTGCTGTTCAGATCAGTGAGACAGTAGGTCCCGTTTGACCATTCGACAATTGCATGCATCCGGGAAACACTCGGATCATCAACGGTAATGTGGCAGGTGGAGTCCCGACCAAGAACTGCCCGGTCGAAAACCAGACGCGTGAGCCGGGGTATGTCGGGAACAGGGTAGATCTGCAGCAAACAGCCCCGCCTTTCCGCAGAGTTGCCACTGTTCGCTGTGCCACCGGGTTCGATGCCCGTATCGGCCAGCGCTTCGTCATATGAATCCCTGGAGCTCACGATCTGTCTTTCCGTGATCAGATGTCGGACCGGAGAGAACCGACACAATCCGGCGTAAAAGGATTCCCTGGCGACTGTCGTGAGAGTCGCTGACAGAATGATCCCTAAATACCCCTACGGTTGTCACCGGCAAGCTAATAATCGTCGAGATGCCTCGTGGCATCGTTGCAGACGCTGTATTGTACGTCTCAGAAGTCGTTAGGATACAGCTTTTATTTTACCGTTCCACGGACCGTTCATTGATGCAGTTTCCCCGAATCGCGTCCTTCCGCACTTCCGCCGGATTTCAGGCGAGACTCGACGAGTTGCAGCTGCAGCTTCCGTTTATGAGCGATTTTGAAGGCGGACCGAATTCGTCACTGGCTGATCCGCTGATAACGCGCGCCGGTCAGATTGGAAATCGTTTTTGTATTCTGCCGATGGAAGGCTGGGACGGAACAACCGAAGGACGACCATCGGAGCTCACCAAACGCCGCTGGAAACGATTTGGACTGAGCGGCGCAAAGCTGATCTGGGGTGGAGAAGCCGTCGCTGTTCGTCATGATGGACGAGACAACCCTTACCAGCTCGTTATCAATGAGTTAAATGCCGGTCCGCTGGCAGAGCTTCGCCAGACTCTTGTTGATGCCCACGCTGAACATTTTGATTCAACGGACGATCTGTGTATCGGACTGCAATTGACTCATTCCGGCCGCTTCGCCGCGCCCACCCGTGGAATGGGTCCTCAGCCGCGACCAATCTACCGGCATCCGATTCTCGACCGGCGCTGTGGCGTAACATCAGACGATTGTCTGATGACCGATGACGATCTGAAGAGACTGGCGGATGAATTTGTAATGGCCGCCTGTTTGGCGCAGAGGATCGGATTCACCTGGGTCGATATCAAACATTGTCACGGTTACCTGGGACACGAGCTGCTCTCCGGTTTTGATCGTTCCGGCCCGTTTGGAGGCAGTTTTGAAAACCGGACTCGATTCCTGCGCACCATCGTGGATGGTATCCGCACGGAAGCTGCAGGACTCGAGATCGGCGTACGTATCAGCATGTTTGACTTTGTTCCGTTCAGGTCAGGGCCCGATGGCACCGGGGTACCGGAAGTACACGGTGTCTATCGTCACGCATTTGGAGGCGATTCCTCCGGTACCGGAATTGACTTGAACGAACCCGCCGAATTTTTGAGTCTGCTGATTCAACTCGGGATTGAACTGGTCTCCACGACCTGCGGCAGCCCGTACTACAATCCACATATTCAGCGTCCCGCGATATTCCCCCCGTCCGACGGCTATCAGCCGCCAGAGGACCCGCTGGTCGGTGTTGACCGTCAAATTCAGCTGACCGCGGAACTCAAAAGACGGTTTCCGGAACTAATCTTTGTTGGCAGTGGCTACAGTTACCTGCAGGAATGGCTGCCGTCTGTAGCGGAGGCCGCCGTCAATGGTGGTATGGTCGACAGCGTTGGGCTGGGGCGGATGGCACTGTCGTATCCGGAACTGCCGTATGATGTACTTACCGGACGGACCAGTTCAAGGAAAAAACTTTGTCGTACATTCAGTGACTGTACCACAGCACCCAGAAACGGTCTTGTCAGTGGCTGTTTTCCACTGGATCCATTCTACAAAGATCATGCGGATCGTGACGCTCTGGATCAGATAAAAAAAAAGCGTAACGAATAGAACAATACAAAGACATACTGTGGAAGAAATCTTCAGCAGCAGCTGTCTCTTCCTGGATCGTTGTTTCGATCCGAATCACTCTGGTCATTCTGAGAATGAGACCTGGCCAGCCACCTCTGTTAACCAACCAAATCAGCTCCGGGACTGTCACGGTTCATGAAAAATCATTTCGGAGCTGTTGATCGGTGAACCGGGTAGGCCGATTTAAGGAACACGGACATGAGACTGCCAACATTAAAGCTGTCACCAGGGTTGATTTCGGTTGTGTCCGGAATTCTTTTTGCGTTCGTGTTGTCAGCCCGGGCTGACGATCGTCGACAGCCTGAAGACCCCGAAGCCGAAGACAGGAGATACCGCTACATTCGGATCTCACGTAACGATCGGAATCTTGCGTCACTGCTGCAAACGTCTGTCATTCGATTTGCGGACTCCAGGCAGTTTCCCGGCAAAGTCGTGGATCTTATTGGAGCCATTCATTTGGGTGAAGCCGCCTATTATGAAGAACTGAATCGCCGTTTCGAAGACTACGATGCACTGCTGTACGAAGCCGTTATTCCCGAAAAAGCACTTCGTCAGGGTCTGCGACCAGGAAGTCAACGCAGGGGACGGACTCTGACCGATGACCAATCCTGGAATGAGTCCAGAGTCGGTCTGGCCGCCATTTCCGCGTTACAGGTAGGAATGAAAGATGTACTCGGTCTGGAATTTCAGCTGGCCGCAGTGGATTATCGTCCGAATAATTTTGTTCACGCGGATATGACGCAGGAGGAAATGGAAAGTTCGATGGCCCGGCGTGGTGAGTCATTTTCTGAGATGCTGGCACGGGAAATGGCAAAAGCCACACTGCAGCAGCGCAATGCACTCGCAATGAACCTGGATATCGTTCTGTCAGTTTTATCTTCGGATCGTCAATACAGAGTCCGCAGAATTGCGGCGGTGGAAATGGTTCGGGCCGGTCATGGTGATGTCTTCGCCGACTCCGATGGCAAATCCACGATTATCACTGAACGCAATATCAAGGCACTGCAGGTATTGCGACGAGAATTAAACAGGCAAAGCAACAAAGTGCTGGGAGTGTTCTACGGAGCCGGTCATTTCGCTGATATGGAAGAACGAATGGTCAGTGAATTCGGATTTGAGCGCATTTCGGAGGACTGGATTACGGCGTGGCAACTGCGTCCTCCGACATCCGTATCCGAAAATTTTTCCCGATGAACACCTTCATTTCTGCAAGTCACTCGCAATGTTCTGTGCGATAAATTCATCAGAATTCTCCACAGTAAAGATTTTCTGAATCTGGTCCGGCTTCTTCCCGACCGACGCAACTTTGGGGGGCCGTCTCTGACTTTATGCTCTGTGATTCACCTCCCCCAACAAATGTTTCTCCTGGAAGATCTCAGAAACAGTGAATATCATGTAGCCGTTCCCTCGTTTTTCGATTTACGGGCCACCATTGATGTCACGTTTGCTGTTTTCGGGTTGGTTGCTGCTGATACTGGTCTCTCCCTGCAGTGTTGCCCAAACGCTGGAGCAGAAACTCAGGGAAGAATCCATCGACAGACTGGTGCGTGATGTCCGGCGCATCGGTAGCGCCGAACGAGGTGCCATTGTCTTTCATCAACCCTCAATGGCCTGCTCACGGTGTCATGATCTGTACGGTTCCGGTCCGGCCGGTCTGGGTCCGGATCTGGCAGTATGGACTGAAAAACCCGGTGATCAGGAGATGATTGAATCTGTCCTGCAGCCGTCAAAGGTCATCCGCAGAGGCTACGAGACAATTCAGGTGGTGACCGTTCAGGGTACAGTCCTTTCCGGGCTGCTTCATTCGGAACGCAACCAGGTGCTCACACTCCGCGAAGCCCTGTCCGGACGACTGATTCCGATCACGGCAGATGACATCGAAATACGGCGGCAGACTGCGGTCTCAACGATGCCTGCCGGACAGGTCAGTCAACTCACCAGCCGTCACCAGTTTCTGGATCTGATGAAGTACCTGTATGAAGTTCGTGACGGAGGTCGGGCACGCGCCAAAGAACTTCAACCTCCTCCATCAATGTTTGCTGTATCGATTCCCGAATACGAATCACACGTTGATCACGCGGGCCTGATCAGCGATCTCGGTGACGAGTCGTTCGAACGTGGCGAAGCGATCTATAATCGGCTCTGTATCAATTGTCATGGTGACCTTCACGCCCCGGGTTCTCTGCCCACCGCTCTGAGATTTGCTGAAGGACGCTTCAAAAGCGTCAGTGATCCCTACGGGATGTACAGAACACTGACACATGGTTTTGGATTTATGGTTGCTCAGACTTGGATGGTGCCCCGACAGAAATACGACGTGATTCACTACATTCGCGAAGCGTACCTCCGTGAACACAATCCGTCGCAGTACGTCAGTATCAACGATAAATATCTTGCTGAGCTTCCTGTTGGTGATACGCGCGGGCCGGAACCGGCAAATCTGGATCCCTACGCGACAATGGACTACGGTCCTGGACTGATCAATACGTATGAGATCGGTACAGACGGTTCTAACTTCGCATATAAAGGGATCGCCGTTCGTCTGGATCAGGGTCCCGGTGGAATCGCACGTGGCTCCGCATGGATGATATTTGATCACGATACTTTGCGTATGGCAGCTGCATGGACAGCCGATCCTCAGCAAACCAGCGATCGTTTCATCGACTGGAACGGGATTCATTTCAACGGCCGGCACCGCATCCACCCGCGCATCGTTGGCGAACTTCAGGTCTCGAACCCCACCGGTCCCGGCTGGGCTCGTCCTGACACAGACAGTCTGAAAGATACCGAACGTGTGATTGGCCGAGACAGTCGACGATACGGCCCCCTCCCGCGTGACTGGGCGCGTTACCGAGGTTTCTACACAGCCGATGACCGTATGATCATTCACTACACCGTCGGGACGACGTCCGTTATGGAAATGCCGGGAATGATCCCGTCGGGTGACTCCAACACACCAACCGTGTTCAGTCGGTCTTTTAATCTGGGACCACGGAGGAGCAGTCTTACACTTGTTGTGGGCACGTGTTCCGATCTCTCTGCCGGTTTTGAATCGGGTACAGACTGGGCTCGACTGTCACCCGTTCATCGAACAGACCGAAGAAATAAAGAATCAGACGTCCGGTCCGACACGTCACCGACCAAGCTGGCCACAGGTATCATCGCGGGGCTTTCAAATCATGTCACCGGGATGAAGTGGTCTCATCGCGATGGTCAGTTGTGTCTCATAATTCCACAGGGAACCGAACCACTCAACTTTGTGTTGTGGTTTGCAGGGATACATCCGGAGGTCGGCAATATCGAATTTCCGGCCATCGAAACATGTCCGGATCTGTTGTCTGTTGCAACATCCGGACAGGCGCGCTGGAAAGAAGAAATCACCACCGTTGTCACACCGGGTAACGAAGACGGACCGTTCGCTGCGGATCAGCTGACTCTGCCCCGGAACAATCCGTGGCTGGCTCAAATGCGTCTCACCGGACTGGATTTTCTGGATGACGGAGATCGAATGGCAGTGTGTACGTGGGATGGTGATGTCTGGCTGGCTCAAGGCCTGAAAAACCTGCAGGAAACCGCCACTCTGAAGTGGAAACGCATTGCCTGCGGACTGTTTCAGCCCCTCGGACTCAAGTTGATCGACGGTCGTATCTTCGTCACCTGTCGGGATCAAATCGTAGTCCTTGAGGACCGAAATGGTGACCGGGAAACCAACTACTATCGGGCCTTCAATAATGACCATCAGGTCACGGAGCATTTCCACGAATTCGCCATGGGACTTCAGACCGATGATGACGGAAACCTGTACTATGCCAAATCGGCACGTCATGCAAAAAAGGCGCTGGTCCCACACCATGGAACACTGCTGCGAGTCTCCGCTGACGGGGAACGAACCGACATTGTGGCAAACGGCTTTCGCGCCGCAAATGGGGTGTGTCTCAATCAGGACGGATCATTTGTCGTAACCGACCAGGAAGGACACTGGAACCCCAAAAATCGGATCAACTGGGTACGGAAAGGTGGTTTCTATGGCAATATGTTCGGTTATCACAACGTAACAGATTCTTCTGACAGCGCAATGGAACAACCTTTGTGCTGGATTACCAATGAATTCGATCGCTCACCCGGCGAACTTCTGTGGGTCGAGAGTGAATCATGGGGACCACTCAATGGGTCACTGTTGAATCTGTCGTACGGTTACGGCAGGGTCTATGTTGTACCTTTTGAAAAACTCAACGGTCAGCCTCAGGGGGGCATGTGTGAACTTCCGATTCCTCAGTTCCCGACAGGAACCATGCGAGGACGCTTCAACCCGACAGACGGACATCTGTACACCTGCGGGATGGTCGCCTGGGGCAGCAGTCAAACTCACTCCGGTGGACTGTATCGTCTCAGAGCAACCGGAAACCCATCCTGGCTTCCGTGTGGCCTGACAACACATGTCGACGGAATCTCCATGGAATTCACGGACGCACTACACCCCACAGCTGCAGAAAATCCCGAAAATTACAGACTCAAAGCGTGGTCACTCCGGCGTACAGCCAACTACGGTTCAGAGCACTACGACGAACACCCACTGGAAGTCACCTCGGTGTCACTTTCCGGTGACGGAAGAACAGTGCGCCTTACGGTTCCCGGAATTGCTCCCACGTGGTGCATGGAGATTCGCTGTCAAATAAAGACACCACACGGCCGAACTGAAGAACGTGTCATTCATAATACGATCCACCAACTGAACGAATAAGGCTGTGGCTCCCGTTACAAAACTGACCAGCACAAGCACTTTGAAGTGGCGGTCAGTAAACTCACAGCTGAGCGTCAATATCCGCCGGCATGTAGCCACTCAAACCAGCACGCAAGGATTCCTCCACCAATCGCAAACTGCGAGAGAAACACATGCACGATGCCCCGTCCGCCAATGACCAGCCCTTTATCAATGGTCCAAAATCATTAACCGGGTGGTAAAGTTCGCTCACGGTTCAACCTTCGCCTCAGCCCCCGTTACAGTCTTACCGCAGACCACACCATTGCTTCGCCACAATTGATCTGCGGGGTGATGACTGGTTGCCGTGTTATCAGTATCCGGAAAGCAGCTTGCAAAGATGGCATCAACCTTTTCCATGAACCGAATCGTGGAGTTCAGTGAAACAGATATGGCCGGGATCGTACATTTCTCCAGTTTCTACATCTGGATGGAACAGGCAGAGCACGCGTTTTTCCGGTCTCTGGGTCTGACGATCGCCAGCCACCAGACTGATGGAACCACAATCGGATTTCCTCGCGTGTCTGCGTCGTGTCGCTTTGTCTCGCCGGCGAGGTTCGAAGACACAGTCATGGTTCAACTGCAGGTTCAGCGTATTGGTATCAAGTCCGTGACGTATGAATCGATTTTTTCGATCGATGGCCGACTGGTTGCCAGCGGCACACTCAAAACCGTCTGCTGCAGATTTCGATCCGGGGAATCTCTCGAATCAATTCAGATTCCTGATCTGTACCTGTCAAAACTTCAGGAGTATTCAGAACCATCGGACCAGCCCGGAACAACGTGACCTGCGTCACTGAACGGCTGACGTGACGTAATGCCAATATGATGTCCTCGTGAATTCTGATGAAAGTCTGTTCGTCACGAAAAATCTCCGAAGAACTCAGCATTATTTCCAATCACCATGCTAAGACTCATCAGATTCCACACGGCCATCAAAATCTCCATGACAAAAAAGTTAACGACCGAAGTCGCATGTTCCCTGCCAAGTCAGCCTCAGGCAAGTCCGATAAGTTGTAATGCCTGCTGATAGTTTTCCGGGAAATCCGAATTTCCCGTTGGGATAGAATCAAAAGATCAACCGGACACGACCACGCTCCGGTACCGGTCAACTTTCAGCCGACGGCAGTCGACATCTTTCTGCCAAAAGCCGCGGATTCTTCAGGAACAATGACCATACGGATTCATGTGCGTCCTGAAAGCACCCCCGCGTGATTTTCTTCGAGAGAACTTCTCATGCCAGTGTTCGGTCATCTTTGTTCGTGCCACGACAATCAAGATTTTGTTCACGTGACTTTTGAAAATGAATTTGTCACGGAATCATGGTCCACACTGGAACAGGTGCTGCACGACTTGATCAGACAACTTGTTCAATCAAAATCGAAGAAGATCCTGGTCAATCTGTCTTCGCTGAATAAAACCAATAGTGCCGTTGTCACCGCAATTGTGCGAATCTGGAAAAAAATCGAAGCCCTGGGCGGACGCACTGTTGTGCTTGCACCGTCAGGTGAAGCTCGAGGAACATTTAACCTGGCAGGACTCAGTAAGCGGCTGAATATCGTTCGAAATGGGCGGGAAGCCATGCATCAGCTCGGACTTTCCAGAGTGGCCAGAGCCGCTCGACGAGAAACCTGGCTGCTGCAGTGGACGTCACCGATCGCTGCAGCAACCGCGATGGTTTCGGCATCGGCAATACTTCTTTCCGTTTGTCCGTCGGATTTTCAGCCATCGATTGTCTTCGTGATGTTGATGAGCGCCGCGATTGCATCCGGTGGAGGATGGTTGACGGCCGCCCGTAAAATCGGCGCCTTCCGTCATTTCTCACGCCTCGTCTCTATCACGGGTGTGATCACCGCAATCACTGTCATAGGTCAATGGTCAGTCTGAAAATGCAAGAACTGTTATCTTCCGGCGGCCCGTCTGCGACACAGCAAAGCCGGTAACTTAAGCAAACTGCAAATCGCAATCATGCCCGGCCTGATTTAGACGCAGTCACAAGTCAGCAGGTCAGCCCTTCGAACACGGTGAACGAAATACTCCTTAACGCCGGCCTGCCAAAGAGACAAACAGACACGGAACATTTTTTGCAACATTCACGTTCACCATTACCGTCCAGACCCGATGACAGGTTGCAATCACAATGGAAATCTGTGTGAGATTCGTCAACCGGTGTGCCGAAATGTGTCAGCCGGTCGAGCGTTACCGTATGACGTTTTTCCGGGCATTGGGAGAACGCCGTTCGTAAACATGGATTCCAGGATTGGTAATATAATCGGGTTCACGATCGTCGCGCAAAGTTGCCTGACGTCCGTTGAGAACCGAATTGCTGAGCCCCCCACAACCGTGCAGAACCGCAGGAAAATATCGGCACAGCTCGACTGCACACCCGTCAGACGATCAACTTCAAGCCCATCAACAGGGGCCAAAGTCCGGAACATTTGTGCTGCGAAGTGGTCTAAGAACTCCAGAAGGTGGGAAAGGAGTCTGTCGCTGACATGTCGGGCATAGGGAAAAACTCAGACTGTAACTGACGTGGATTATATTTCATTTCTGTGTTTCTGCTTTTCCCAAAGCGAACCGGTGCTGACCGGGATCTGACCATCACTGCTGCAGGTTCCGCGTGTCCATTCGGAAGCTGTCAATTTGATCCCCGGGGTGACGACCTGTCTTGTTGACGATTTTAATTCAGAAGTTCAGACTTCAGGCGCCAACCCATCAAAACACTCATGAGCAGGACTCCTGATATGTTCCACAATTTTCGAACCCGTCTCCGGAACGGTGAGCGACTCTACGGAACGATGGTTACGACTCCTGCGCCTGCTGTTGCGGAGATTCTGGCCGATGTCGGTTTTGACTGGTTATTCATCGATGGTGAACATGGAGCTCTGGACATCGCTCAAATTCTGAGCATTCTGCAGGCTGCAGACGATCGAATTCCATGTATCGTTCGCGTGCCGGTCGCTGACGAGGTCTGGATCAAACGTGTGCTTGATCTTGGCGCCGCCGGAATTGTCGCCCCGCAGGTGAACACCACGGAAACAGCAACAGCCGTGGTGAATGCTGCAAGATATGCTCCCGAAGGAGGCCGCGGAGTCGGTCTGGCACGTGCGCATGGTTATGGCACGGGTTTTCGGGAGTACATGCAGAATGCAAATGAACAGACAACGGTCATCGTGCAGGCTGAACATGCGATGGGTGTCGCCAATATTGAGTCCATCGTGGCAGTGCCAGGGATCGATGCTGTCCTGCTGGGACCGTATGATTTGGCAGCCAGTCTGGGAAAAATGGGCGACGTCAACGATCCCGTGGTTACTGAAGCAATCGATCGTGTGACCACGGTCTGCAGGACCGCAGAAATGCCCCTTGGCTACTTTGGAATTACACCGGAAGCAGTACAACCCTATGTCGAGCTCGGCTATAATTTGATCATTACTGCTACTGACACGCTGTTCCTGAGTGCAGCTGCCGAAAAAACAGTCAGGACTCTGCGCGAGATGCAGCCAGAGTGATGCGTAGTCCGGACGCTGCCGCGAACACCACTGCTGCCGGTAACGAATCTAAATCATCCGGAGATCCATCGTGAATAAAACGTGTCTGACTCGACGTGATGCTCTGCGATCGACGCTGGTCTGTGCGGGTACCTCGGTCTGGACCGGCCACTCCGCCCGTTCCCTGGGATTCACCGGTGCGAATGCCCGACCGCGTGTGGCGGCAATCGGCACAGGCAGTCGCTGGTGTCAGCGGGCCACGGGAATCGACGGTCCGCACGGGTCCGCCCCTGATTTTCGAAAATACGGAGACTACATCGCGGTCTGTGATACCGATGCGGAGCGTGTGGCAAGGGCAAAGGAACTCGTAAAAGACTGGACAGGCACCGTTCCCGAATCATTCGAAGACTACCGAGCAATCATCGATCGAGATGACGTGGACATCGTTCATATCTCCACACCGGATCACTGGCATGCCAAAATCGCCATCGAAGCAATTTTGGCAGGTAAAGACGTGTATTGCGAAAAACCAATGACGTTAACAATTGAAGAAGGTCGGCAAATCTGCGACGTCACCCGTCGTACAGGTCGAATTGTGCAGATTGGTACACAACAGCGCAGTTCTGAACAGTTTATCAAAGCCGTGGCAATGATTCGCGACGGACGCATCGGTGATATCCGGAAAGTGACCTGCAGTGTTGGAGGGGGGCCAACGAGTCCCCAGCTGCCCGCCGTCAGCGTTCCGGAAAACCTCAACTGGAACCTTTGGCAGGGGCCTGCTGTGGCCAGACCGTTCCGATATCTGGCGGGACCGAATGGAGAAACCAAAAGCTGGTCACGAAGTCACTATGAATTCCGCTGGTGGTACGAATACTCCGGAGGCAAACTCACAGACTGGGGAGCACATCACGTTGATATTGCCACATGGGGAATCGGCAAGACGGACACGGGCCCGATCACTGTGGTCCCGGAAATGGTCAGGCATCCTGTGGACTTCAGGGGGGGCTACCCCACCCGGGACGACCAGTACAATACCGCCACGGAATTTTTGATCCGGGCCACGTTTGCAGATGGAATCGATCTGGTCATTCGACACGATGGCGACAACGGAATCATATTCGAGGGATCAGCAGGACGGATCTTCGTCAATCGCGGGCGTTTGACGGGCAGACCGGTGGAAGAGCTGGCTCGTAATCCATTACCGGACGGAGCATTGGAAAAGGTTTACAAAAACCGTCCGTTAACCAGTCACTTCCGCAATTTTTTCGAAGCAGCCCGGGACCGTGCAGAGCCCGTCTCCGACGTCTTCAGCCACCATCGAGCGCTCAGCACCTGCCATCTCGCAGGCATCGCTGCCCGACTCGGTCGTACGCTGCACTGGAATCCGGTCAAAGAGCAAATCACCAACGATGCACAGGCCCAGAGTTTTGTGGCACGCGATTCCCGAAAACGGTTTGAAACCGAACTGTAATTCACCTTCAATGTCTGCTCCCGGAAGTCCGCAGCCGGAGGCATGAGACTGCGATTTTTAGAACGGCGGAATTCCTCTGACTTCAGTAAGACCTCAGTTCTTCGGTTCGACGAAACAGAAACGACTGTGTTTTCTTCAGTGTGTGCCTCCTGTGGTCGGGTATGTCTGTACAGCCACGACTCGTGACCCTGAGCTGCAGAACGACTCCATTCAACAGGTAGATACACGAAGACTGATAATTCTGAGCACTGCTGGCAATCGCAGAATCTTCGTGTAGAATCTCGCCGCAACGTCGAACGCGATGATTCTCCCGTCCCGGACGGGTCATCGGCCCCTCTGTCTCGTTGCCTCTCATTGTTGCGTGTATGTTCACCGGTCTCGTCGAAGGACAAGGTACCGTCAGAATCCTGAAAAAGGAATCTGCCGCCCTGCGCCTGACGATCGCTCCGGACCGTGACTGCTTTCCGGTCAGTGAACTCAATATCGGGGAAAGCATCAGTATTTGCGGATGCTGTCTGACTGTGGTGAACATTCGCACTGACGCGGTCGATTTTGAAGCGGGCGAAGAGACTCTGGCCAAAACAAATCTGAGTGGGTTTGAACAGGGGACACGAGTCAATCTGGAACGAGCACTGGCTGTCGGTGACCGACTCGGCGGCCATTTTGTTCAGGGACACATTGATGGAACAGCGCTGGTGGATGAAATCATTCGGCACGACGAATGGGTCGACATTTGGTTTCGATGCTCAGCAAGCCTCACTGAACTCATGATTCCAAAAGGTTCGATCGCCGTGGATGGAGTCAGCCTCACGTTGGTCAGTGTGGAAACCCATCGATTCTCCATTGCTCTGATTCCTCATACTTTGCAGGTGACAACTCTGGGAATTCGACAGCCCGGTGAAGTAGTGAATATCGAATCGGATATTCTCGGCAGGTACGTCGCAAAATACATTAAAGGAATGCAGACATCGTAAACCAACTGTGTGCATCATTTGCCGACAGGATCGGCAAATGAAAGACGAATCAAGGCAGACAAGACAGCGGCTGATGACACTGTTCCGTGAACACGGATTTAATCCGCGATCCGACCTTGGCCAAAATTTCCTGATCGACCTTAACCTGCTCGAATTTGTGGTCCGCGCCGCGGAAATCTCGCGAGATGACCTGGTCCTGGAGGTAGGGACAGGGACAGGCGGGATGACAACACATCTGTCCGAACAGGCAGGGCACGTCGTTAGTGTTGAGGTGGACCCAAAGATGTACGCCCTGGCAACTCACGTCACTCGTCACTGTGACAACGTTACACTCATTAATCGCGACATTCTTCGCAATAAAAACACGTTGTCACCTGAAATTATGCAAGTACTGAAACAGCAGGCAGCGAAGCAACCAGACGGTCAGCTCAAACTGGTTGCCAATCTTCCGTACAGCGTAGCCACACCGGTCATTTCTAACCTGGTTGCTTCCGATTTACAGTGGTCCCGAATCATTGCCACGATCCAGCTGGAACTCGGAGAGAAAATGATTGCTAAACCGGGGACCGGAAGTTACAGCGCGCTTTCAGTATGGCTGCAGTCACAGTGCAGTGTGCGAATCATTCGACGAATGGGACCGCAGGTTTTTTGGCCTCGGCCCAAAGTACAGTCCGCCATCGTCAGTATTCGTCGACACGACGGTCGCGGCGGACAAATCGACAACCGACCTTTTTTCCTGGACTTTATCCGCCGTCTGTTTCATCACCGGAGAAAAATCGCTCGGAGTGTCCTTTGCGGAATGTACAGCAAACAAATGTCCAGAAGGGATGTTGACACAATCCTGTCTGAACTGGGACACGATCCGGAATCACGAGCGGAACAGCTGGAAGTGAAAGAGCTGCTGCGACTGGCCAACAGGTTTTTCCAGGTGCTCAATGGGCTGTCGGAGTCTGCGACAGCTGTCGATTGATTGACAACCGTCTTCTGTGTCAGCGTCCGGAACCATTGGGGGCTTTTCAACCGCCGGACTCAACCAATTGAAGGGAATCCAACAATGGAAGATCGCATTGGCTATCGAGGTCTCACATTTGACGATGTGCTGCTGGAACCGGGATACAGTGAAGTCATGCCATCGTCGTGCGACCTCAGCTCTTCACTAACCCGCAATATTTCTCTGAATATCCCGGTCGTCAGCAGCCCGATGGATACCGTTACCACCGCAGACATGGCGATTGCCATGGCACAGCTTGGCGGCATCGGCATTATTCACAAGAACATGACCCTCGAAGAACAGGCTCAGGAAGTCTATCGGGTGAAACGAAGCGCACACGGTGTGATCATGGACCCGGTGACGCTGCCGCCCGAAACGGTCGTTTCGGAAGCTCGTCGCATTATGGACGAACGCAATATCGGCGGGGTCCCGATTACCACAGACGGAAAACTGGTAGGCATTCTTACCCGGCGGGATCTGCGTTTTCTCGACAGGACAGACGGACCGGTAGCCGATGTGATGACGCGGGATAAACTGGTGACTGCACCGGCCAGTACCAGTCTCGATCAGGCAGAAAAGATTCTGCTGGAAAACAGGATCGAGAAACTGTTGCTGATAGACGATCAATACCAACTGAGAGGTTTGATTTCGATCAAGGATATCGACAAAAACCAGCAGTTTCCGCAGGCATCCAAGGATACTCGCGGACGGCTGCGAGCCGGGGCAGCTGTCGGTGTTCACGATTACGATCGAGCCACTCTGATGATCGAACAGGGGGTTGACGTGCTGGTCGTCGACAGTGCACACGGACATTCCAGGAATGTCATCGACACTGTTCGGACAATCAAGGATCGGTTTGAAATCGATGTCATCGCCGGAAATGTGGCAACATCAGCCGGAGCCAGGGCTCTGGCTGATGCCGGAGCAGACGGAGTTAAGGTAGGAATTGGCCCAGGTTCGATATGTACAACCCGGATTATTTCCGGAATTGGAGTTCCACAGTTGTCTGCAATCGCCCACGCGGCGAAGGCGCTCGATGGTTCGGGGATTCCTGTGATTGCCGACGGTGGCATTCGATTTAGTGGAGATATTACGAAGGCACTGGCAGCCGGAGCGTGGACCGTGATGGTCGGTGGTCTGCTGGCCGGAGTCGATGAGAGTCCTGGGGAGATGATTCTCTTTCAGGGGCGCAGCTTCAAGCGATACCGTGGTATGGGCTCGCTGGGAGCAATGGTAAGCGGCAGCAGTGAACGCTATCGGCAGGGTTCAGGTGCTGGTCATGACGAATCCAAACTGGTTCCGGAAGGAGTTGAGGGACGAGTTCCCTACAAAGGAGCCCTGCAGCCTCTTCTCTACCAACTCACAGGTGGTCTGCGATCGGGTATGGGATACGTGGGTGCTGCATCAATTGACAGTCTGCGAACCCAGGCACGTTTTATCGAAGTTTCAGGTGCATCAGTTCGGGAAAATCATCCTCATGATATTGCTATTACTCAGGAAGCTCCCAACTATTCCGCAGAACACAGTCCCGGTGGACGTCGCTGACGCGGCATCATCAACCCGATTTTTAATTCGGTCCTGTATGGCTGCTGCCATCTGTGCCTTCGGTCCTCTGCTGTCCGCATCAGACAACACCACTGATTATGACAGTGAATTCACAGCTGACCCGCTGCTGAAGACTGACGAATCACCACAACTTGAACTGCGCAACATGAATGACATCCGACCGTCGTTCGACTATGCGTGGGGCGATGTTGAAGAGTCGACTTTGCCGGACAACTTCTCAGACAACACTGATGATCAACCAATCACTCGCGTCGTACACACAACCACAATGCTGAAGTGGCAACCATCCAATTTGTGGTACCACCCGCTGTATTTTGAAGATCCGGCGCTCGAGCGATACGGCCATGCCTACGATCCGCTGCTGCAAAATCTGGTCTCAACCGGTCGTTTTGTCCGGCAGGCTGCCACCTTACCTTACAACGCCACACTGCGACCAACGGCTTCGCGGGAATATCCACTTGGCTGGTATCGTCCCGGTGAATCAGCACCCTACCTGACGTATCATCCCCCGTGGAATGACGAAGCAGCCATCCATCAGGCTCTGGCAGTGCTGGGAGTGGTTTTCCTGTTTCCGTAGAACGACATAATCACCGGCTAATAAACAGGAACAGCGTTGCCAGCGAACAGACGAGCACACGAAAGTTGACGTCCTGTCGGTTTGTCCAGGATCCGAAAAGCAGTTCGCCGCAAAATTCATCTACCGGGCAGGAAGGTCAAAGAGCCTGCTGCTTCACAACCGGTT
Source organism: Fuerstiella sp. (assembly GCA_022447225.1). Lineage (NCBI taxonomy): Bacteria > Pseudomonadati > Planctomycetota > Planctomycetia > Planctomycetales > Planctomycetaceae > Fuerstiella > Fuerstiella sp. The sequence goes on from JAKVAZ010000006.1 coordinate 636,903, forward strand.
GGCGGTCTAACTCATCTCGTGCCGTAACGAATGCGCTGACTCGTTTTTTACTGATTCCTAACGTTCCACAGATGGTACGTCGGGTACCGGCACCGGTGGAACCTCCAGACCAGGCTGATGGTGCTGGAGTTGCTGCCGGGGTTGGTATTGCTGCAAAACTCCGGCCCCGACAGTGTCCGGAATACCAGTGTCTGAATACCAGTCCGCAGTACAGCAGGAATGAGACATTTCCGGCGGGTATGCATAGCAGCATCCGGCATCACACATCTGCGGAGGCAGACAGTGTCCTGAGATTGTGCCGGAAGTCATCGGACCACGCGGATAGTAGCAATGGTTTCCACCTAAAAACGGGGAATTCAGCTGATTGGCCAGACCGGCGCCAAATGCCTCAAACATGTTGCCGGAGACAAGGCCGGGGCCACAATAACAACCGGTCGAAAGCAGGCACCCAACCGCAGCGGTGATCAGCTGAATCTGCCGAAACATCAAAACATCCGAGTCAAATAAGGAATTGGTGCAGCACGCCATCCAGGACCGGACGGACTCCGTAACAGGCATCGGATGTCAAGCCGGGCAAACTTTAACGATTATTCGGATTACGACAGTAATCCCCTGTTTGCCCGGGGCCAGACTGAGGCGAACAGAACCGGACCATCGATCGGTGGTCTGTTGGGCGCCAACTCGATGAATCTTCCCACTCCCACCCGCACAGCGTCTCACACAACCGTAGCTGACGGCACGATGTTAACCGTCGTCTCTGAGTGATCGATATCGGCGACTTGTCGGTCACAGAAGCATTGATCAGCGTTTTTGCGAGTCAACAGGTACGTCACGGAGCATTCGCTTGCCAACTCTTTCAGATTCAGTAGTGTCGATAAAAACATCTGCTCTTTATTTCACCAGGAATGCCCATGTTTCAGCTTTCTGTGTTTCTGCTGGTTCTGTGTGTCACCTCCATGCAGTCGTGTCTGGCAAACCCAAAGATCAAAGCATTGATCGTCGACGGTCAGAACAATCACAGTATGTGGCCCAAGACGACCGTGATGATGAAAGATTATCTGGAAACCAGTGGTCGGTTTGATGTCGATGTAGCCCGCACCGCTTTCACTGCTAACGCTGATGCCACGTTGCTGGCGGCGTATTCGATCGACGGTGTCCATTCAACGCCCAGGAAAACGGCTGTCACCGACCCTGATTTCAAACCGAATTTCTCTGCCTATGACGTGGTCCTTTCCAACATGGGGCATGGGGCTGCTCCGTGGCCAAATGCAACACAGGCAGCGTTTGAGTCGTGGATGAAATCCGGCGGGGGACTCGTGGTCATTCATGCGGCCGACAACTCCTTTCCCAACTGGCCCGCATGGAACGAAATGATTGGGCTTGGCGGGTGGGGTGGACGATCAGAAAAGGATGGGCCGTACATCTACACCAACGAAAAGGGGGATGTCATTCGTGATACTTCTGCCGGACGTGGTGGTCATCACGGTGTCCAGCACGAGTACTCAGTCGTCATTCGCGACAGCAGCCATCCGATCACACAGGGTCTGCCGGCAGAATGGCTGCATACCAAAGACGAACTCTACGACCGACTTCGAGGTCCGGCGCTCAACATGCGGTTGCTGGCAACCTCCTACAGTAATCCGGAAACCAAGGGCAGTGGTCGCCACGAACCGATTATGTTCACGGTGCGTTTTGGGAAAGGACGTGTCTTTCATACCCCCATGGGGCACGCCGACTACTCGCAGGAATGTGTAGGATTCATCACCGTATTGCTGCGAGGCACTGAATGGGCTGCTACCGGTAACGTCACTGTCGCAGTGCCCGATGACTTTCCAACTGCGGACGCGTCCCGCTCCCGCCGGTTCACCCGATGAAACCGTTCGCAGTTCCTGAATGACTTTATGTCACGGACTGTCGTCGTTTATTCCAGACAGAAAGTGTTCACGGACGATTTGCATTTCGGAACAACCGACCACAAGACATTCGGATTAACGGCTCATCCAGTGCTTTACATTTTACACGTCGAACTTCAGGAACATGTGCCTGCTGATTTACTGAGCAGTCGGTTGTCCCGGACAATCACCCGTGTCTAGTTTCACTACCCGATCAACAGAATTCGCATCCGGAATCACCGGCTGCCGAAAGAGCTGGCTCAGATCGGCGTCAGACTTGCCCGGGCTTTCTCTTTCCCGATATCAAAACACTTCCACACCGGACCGGACCGCTATTCAACCATGGCCTTCAGCGGAATATGTATAGATGAAAGTAGCCATCACGGGTGCCACCGGATTTCTGGGACACTACATTGTTCGCAGGATGCAGGCCGCCGGCAATGACTGTCGCTGCTGGTATCGTTCAAAAGATCGCTGCTATCAGACCGGTTACGGATCGAACATTGAATGGATTCACGGTGAGCTCGGAGATATCGAATCCTGTAATGAGCTGCTCGACGGCTGCGACGCTGTCGTTCACTCCGGACTTCACCGCAGCGGTTCCGGATTTCGCGGCGGTGAAGGTGACGTTCAGGAGTTCGTTCGTCGGAATGTACTCGGATCCATTCAGCTGATCGAAACGGCACGAAGCCGCAGGATCAGCCGTTTCGTCTATATCTCCACATGTGCCGTCCACGAAAAAATTCTGGACGATCGTCCCCTGGATGAAATGCATCCGCTGTGGATGACAACTCACTATGGTGCCCACAAAGCGGCCGTTGAACAGTTCGTGCACAGCTATGGATTTGGGGCCGGTTATCCTGTTTGCGCACTGCGTCCCACAGGGATTTATGGTCTGCATCATCAGCCGCAGCACAGCAAGTGGTTTGAACTGGTTCAGCAGGTTGTACGTGGCGTCCCGGTCAGCTGTGAGCGAGGAGGCAAGGAAGTCCATGCTGCCGATGTTGCAGAAGCGGTCGACATCCTGCTGCATGCCGACAGTATCGCCGGCGAAGTCTACAGCTGTTACGATCGCTATGTCTCCGAACTTGAGGTTGCACGTACGGCACGGGAGATTTGCGGTTCGAAGTCTGAAATCCTGGGCGATATGCCGGCACCAAAACATCAGATCGTAAGCGATAAAATCCAGGAACTGGGGATGAGATTCGGCGGAACTGAACGCCTGCAACAAACCATTGCGGAACTTGTTGCCGCAGCCAGGAAGGCAGATTGACCGTCGATTTCCGCTTAGGTTGTTAAACGGCAAATCCCGGAGTTCTCGCTGACTTCTGAGATCAGACCGACATTGCGGGATCCTGCCCGGATCAGTCAACCTGCCGTTTCACTGAGCGTTCAAGCAGACTCACTGCACAGCCCGTCGCAATCCCTGTCACCAGAGCACACGGCTGAATCCACTGGAAACTGATCTCTTTGAAAAACACCGGTTCTACTCCCAGACTGGCAATCAAAGGCTTCCAGTAGGCCACCACAATGGCCGCGGCGCTGGAAGAGATCATCGCTGCGATTGCGCCCTTCGACGTCGAAAAGGGAACGAAGATCGCCATGAAAAACGGCAGAAACAGCGGGCTGATCAGCAGGTTGCTCACGCGTTGGGTGATCTCCATGAAGTTTCCAGGCACGTGCTTGATGACAAATGAGCTGACGCAGATGACCACGAGGCCAATTCCAAAGGCCAGCAGCCGGGCAGCCAGGATGTGCTGTCTCTCGGTCAAAGGTCTGCTGCGGCAGCGGTCGACAAAGTCAGTCAGGGTCACAGCACTAATGGAATTGACACCCGAATCCAGACTGGACATGGCAGCAGCGAACAAAGCCGCCAGCACCAGCCCGGCCACGCCAGCGGGGAGATGATCCGCAAGGTAACGAGGGAAAAGTTTGTCCGCACATTCTTCGATGCTTTGTCCATCCGGAAGAAATTCCGGATGAGCCTGGTAAAAGCCCAGCAAAGAAAACCCGACGAGCGCCAGGAGCAGAGCCACCACAGCGCCGGCGCACGAATTAATCAGAAACGACCGACGAGCAGCCACTGCGCTTCCGGTGGACATAAACCGCTGGATCGCTGTCTGATCACTGCCCGCCGTACATAACCACCACAACACCCCTCCCAGAACGGTTCCAAACACCGTCACCCGCACGTTGGGATCGGCGCTGAACAGTGGCTGCCTGTCCCAGCCGGGCTGCCAGGAAGTCGGGAACCAGTTAAATCCCCCGACGTTGAACGTGACGGTCGCGATCACCAGGATCGCTCCACCAAACAGCAGCAGAAACTGGAACAGATCCGTTACCACTACCGCCCGCAATCCGCCAATCGATGCATAAACAATCGCCACTCCACCAGTCGTGAAGACGACTGCCGGAAGCCATTTCTCCTCCAATCCAAGCATCTCAAGAATACTAATCGCGGGCAAATAGATCAGCAGGGACATCCATGCCAGCCTGATCAAGATAAACAGACCGGCCGCCAGCAGACGCACTTGCACACCGAGCCTGTCTTCAAGGAGTTCGTAGGCGCTGGTTACCCGATGCTTCATGTAAACCGGTATGATCCAGTAACCCACAAGGAGGTACACAATCGGGATTGAAAACAGGGCACAAAAAATGACCGGGCCCTTACTTAAATATTCGCCCGGACTTGAAAGATAAGTGATCGTACTGAACAGCGTGGCGTACATTGAGATACCGACCAGCGTGGAGTTCATCCCTCGATTCCCCACAAAGTATTCGTCGGTATTTCGCTGCTGGCGCCCGTAATACCAGCCAATGCCAAGCACCAGACTGACGTAGACACAAACGACGAGTACATCAAGCCAATCGAGGCTAATTGCTGATCCGGATTCGGACAAGATGCGTCTCCTTTTCTGCGGGCAATCCTGAACGTTCAGATGATGTTAACGATGCCGGCATACTGAACAAATACCTTGCAGAACAAACTGAATAAATGCCCTGCAGAAATGTAATGAGGATTCTGTTCGGAAAGGCAGGCGACACAAGATCGGACGGTACAGATTCGGGATCGGGCTCGAATTCGCAACAACATCCTCGCCGGCTGACGCATCATCAACACTGCTGTCATGGGTTGATCAGTGAACACGGTCACTTATGCTTTACCCTTCGGCACAGTATTCGCTTACATTTTCCGGAGCGTTTCAATCATGACACAGGTCAGTTATTCCACCGCAGGATTTGGACGAACCAAACTGGGTCCGGCTCTCGATCAGATCGTCACGGCCGGGTTCCACTGTGTGGAAATCAGCTGTGATCAGCATATCCCTGGTCAACACTCCAGCGCCGTGGCGCAGGATGTCCGCCGGCAGCTTCACGAACGAGGGATGACAGCTGCAACTGTCCATGCACCCGCTCGCCGGACAGTCCTGGGACCGCCTGAGGAAGACTGGCGTCAGCAGAACATCTCAGTTTTCAAAGACGCCCTGCGACTGACGGGAGAGATCGGTGCACAAGGCCTGGTCATACACGGTATTCCAAATCCTATCTTCCTTGACGACAGTCGCGAGTTGAAGTCAATGTACCAAACTATGATCGACTCGATGAGACGGTCCGTCGAGGAACTGATCCCCACAGCGGAGGCAGCGGGTGTCAGAATGTTACTTGAGAACCTTCCCTACAACCAGGATCTTCTGGCCGCGGGCAAACAGGGGGATTATCCACTGATGTGCATGGCTGACCTCCGCGCGTTCAGCGACGAGTTTCCTTCCGCACAGGTCGGACTGATTGTGGATGTGGGACATGCCTGGACCGACGGTATGGATCCGGCACAGGAGATTCAGATTGCAGGCAACCGGCTTTGGGGAACACATCTTCAGGATGTCGATCGGGAGAATCCGCAGGACAACCACTGGGCCCCGCTGGTCGGCGGCCTGGACTGGCCGTCAATCATTTCGGCCCTGCAACACGTCGATTACACCGGTGCCTGGACGTTTGAAGTGATCATGCCCCGCCAAGGCGAAAGCCCTCTGGAACTCGCCGAAATGACAATCGCCGCAGCCCGGGAATGGGGAATCGTCAGTGGTGAACTGCCGAAAGAAGTTTGCTGAATCTGAGGGAGACCACACGGCCCCGTTCAGACAGGTCCACTCGTACCGACAATTTCACAGCAGTTCGCGAATCCGTTCGCCCTGGGCCAGTATCGGAATCGGTCGACCGGCCAGATTGTGAAAGGATTGTTCGGTATTGATACCCAGATGATGATACATCGTTGCCAGCATGTCATAGGGCCAGAGATGACGATCGTGGGGAACTTCGCCTTTGGCAGTTGATGCTCCGATCACCTGACCGCCACGGGTTCCCCCGCCGGCAACAAGTACACTTTGCAGACTGCCCCAGTGGTCGCGCCCTCCCCGATTATTCATTCCAGGCGTGCGGCCAAATTCTCCCCAGACCACCAGTAAGACCTTTTTGTCAAGACCTCGCTCAAAAAGATCCTCAATCAGCGCGGTCACAGCGCGATCCATCCGCGGGCAGGCGGTGTTCATCCCCCATTCCAGATCTGTATGAAGATCCCAGCCGGAACTGCTGAGCCCGACACCTGGGTCAACCACAGTAACAAAGGTTACCCCCGCCTCAACCAGCCGCCGTGCCAGCAGGGCTGTTTGTCCAGGGCGCGTGGGGCCGTAACGCTCGCGTGTGCGGATGTCTTCCTGTTCGAGATCAAAAGCGTTTCGAGCCCGCGGACCGGTAATCATTTCAAACGCCGTCTGGTGAAAATGATCCATGGCTCCCATCATGCCGGACTGGTCGGTGTCACGGCGCAGGCGATCGAGTTGTCCCAGCAGTCGGCGACGGTCTGAAACCGACGACAGTGTCAGCCCGGCTGTGAAGTCCAGATTGTCAACACGAAAATCACGGTCCAGTCCAGGATCCTTTCCATCTCCTGTGCGTCTGTTGAGGATGATGTACGGATCATATTTTCGACCAAGGTAGGCGGCGCTGTGCGGAAAATACCGGAAGGGACTCCGATCAAGTGGATAACCGATATGAACGTAAGCCGGCATGGCGGGATGATTGGCTGCGCGAACCCGATGTGTCACGGAACCAATCGACGGGTGACTCGACGCCTTAAACGGACTAACTCCGCTGGCCTTTGCGTCGTGTCCGGTCTGACACCAGTGCGTACCGTGCTGGTGATCACTGTTGTCATGCCCCATGCTGCGAATTAACGCAACCTTATCCATCACACCGGCGTGCATGGGCAGTGTGTCACAGATTTGCAAACCAGGTACGTTGGTAGAGATCGTTCCGAACGGTCCGCGAAATTCGGCGGGGGCATCCGGTTTGGGATCATATGTTTCCTGATGGCTCGCAGCCCCACCCAGCCAGTACTGAATAACGGCGGTGTCCGCCGGAATCTGACCGGCCGACTCCCCCATCGCTCTGGCCTGCAGAATAGCAGGGATCGAGAGTCCTCCCGCTCCGAGAAGCGTCCGCCGATCGAGAATCAGGCGCCGATAACTGCTGCACCCTGTTGCCGGCATGAAACGCCTCGATTCTCTTGCATAACGTTACCAGACTGACGGGTTCGACCTGGTTCGTACTGTTTTCACAAAACACGATACGCCTGCACAACCCCAATCGTGCTAATTCTTCCTGAGTCTATGAACTTTCGATACACATAGCGAACGGATTTGCAGTTTCGCATCCTCATTCGATCGGCTGTTCGGTACACACCCGTCACCCGATTTCGTTCAGGAATTTTCAACCGATCTCCACTGTGGGAGCGAATGAAAGAATACACTGCGGCTCCTGATCTGATCACCCGCAGCAAAGGATTCCGATGCAGCCCCGACAACTCGGTACAACCGATATGCAACTCACACCACTGACGTTTGGTGCGTCGTCTCTGGGAGCCGAATTTCGCAAAGTCAATCTTGACGAAGCCGTACGAAGCGTTCACGTAGCAATCGACCGGGGTATGAACTTCATCGACACTTCTCCGTACTACGGACGGGGAATGAGCGAAATTCTACTGGGACAGGTATTGCCCGAAATCAGCCGGGATTCCTGTTATCTGGGTACAAAACTAGGACGATACGCCCCTCAACACTTCGACTTCAGCGCACGACGGGTTGAAGAAAGTCTGGACATCTCACTGGAACGCCTGGGTGTTGATTATCTGGACATCGTTTTGTGTCACGATATCGAATTCGTTGACCTGTCGCAGATCGTTCAGGAAACGCTGCCGGCACTGCGGCGTCAGGCTGACAAAGGGAAAGTGCGGTATGTTGGGATCAGTGGTTATCCCATGAATGTGTTCAGATACGTGCTGGCCCGCGCAGAGATCGACGTACTGCTGACGTACAACCACTACACATTGCAAAATGATATGGCCACGGAACTGATACCACTCTGCCAGGATCAAGGTGTGGGAATAATGAATGCGGCACCGTTTTCAGCTCGCCTGCTGACGAATGCGGAATTGCCGATCTGGCACAAAGCCACTCCGTATGTACGGCAGGTCGCAAAGGCCGCTGCCGATCACTGCGCTGCCGCCGGCAGCGACATCGCAAAGCTCGCCCTGCAGTTTTCAATTGCCAATCCTGACTTCACCACCTGCATCACCGGGTCGGCAAACCCCGGTCGGGTAAGTCAATGGCTGGACTGGGCTGAAGAACCGGTCGACGAACAGTTACTACGGGAGGTGCGGACGATTCTGCAGCCGATTCATAACTGGACATATGTGGAAGGCAGACCGGAAAACAATGACGAAAGTTCGGTCAACGTATCGTCAGCTAAGACGTCCGCAGCTGACGAGTGAACCGTTTCAGAGGATTTATCGTCTCAATGCTCCTGATGAGCTCCGGCGATTCAGCAGACTGCTGATGATCAGACAGCGGCGAAGCCGTCACTGTTTCCCTTACATCAGGACTCATCCTGGTTTGTCGTAATCCGGTCAATGATGGACGACCAGTCGGGGTGGTCGTGCAGTGAGACCAGATCGGGATCATTCACCACATGTGACTCATCATGGATTCCGGCATCCGCAGCCTGATGCAACAGTTCGACGGCACGTTTCCGATGTTGTTGTTTGTCTGCGGTGGAGAGCCCCTTTGTCTCAAGTGCTCGTGCGTAGACACACGCCGTATTGTACAGAGTCCAGCCATAGTACCGCCCGGCGGTGTCCGGAACCTGTTTCAGAACAGTCTCCGCATTCGCGAGTCCGGGTTCAAGCTGTCCGAGCCGAACCTGCAGCAGTGCAACTGTACTTTCAGTGATGACATCCCCCGGACTCAGGCGATTAGCCTCAATGACACAGGCCTGTGCTTCCTGAAGCTGATCCTTCCGCATGTTCAGTGAAGCGCACGTCGTCAGCAGATCGGAGTCAAACGGATCCCTTTCGAGCAGATCGTTGACCAGTTCCATAGCCTCATCAAACCGCTTGCTGCGTCTGAGTTCCCAAAGTTCCGCCTTCTGAATCCGGGTCCGTGAACGATTGTCACTGCGCCGCAGCTGACGGGCCGCTTCACGCAGTCCGGCAGCGGGCGAGATCAGACTCAGATTAATCATTCGACGTGCTTCGGGATGATCGAATGTCCCCAACTGTGCCAACAGCTTTGCGGCGATTCGGTATTCTGAGCCATTCAGGTCTCCCTGTTCGACAGCTGATATCCTAAAGACCTCATAACGATCGACAATGCCCTGAAGCATTTCCGGAGTCAGTTCAAACTTCAGCGAAGTGAGAGCTGTCACCAGTTCCTGGTCGTTTCCCTCCAGCGATGTCTGCAGCAGTTGTGTACATCGAGGATGGTTCATCGCACTCAACTGCTGAAACAGCTGACTGCGTGTATTTCTATCCAGACCGGCAAGGGTGTCGATGATCGTGTTCAGCTGATCGCCGGTAGCACAACGGACGGCGGCCATGAACGTGGACGTCCGATACCTCTTCGAAAGTTCCTCACCAGTCCCGAGATCAGCAAGACGTTCGGTCCAGCGTGAATCCGGCAGTCGGTGAATCATTTCAAGAAGTGACTTACTAATGGCGCCGTCGTCGAGACGTCCAACAATGCACTCACGGGCCAGTTCAACCTTACCGGAATCAACCACGATCCGCAGTAATTCATCCTGAATCGGAGGTGACGTGACCCTGAGCAGGTATCGAGCAGCCACCTCAGGAAACGCTCGATCGTCGTTATGCAGGAACCGAAGCAAATTGTGAAGGACCTGTGTGGTGCCCGCCGTTGGTGAAAACTGACCGGTACCGTGACTGTGTTCAGCAGGATCGACAGAGAAGTGATCCAGCCTTTCTGCGGCATACTGAGCAGCCAGTCTCGTCCAGCGATAATCATGCGTCCGCAGGATTTCCCGAACGATTGTCTCACGCAGCGACCTGTCTTTATGTGCGGCATCCCAGACTTCATGCATGACCGCATTCGTTCCAGGAACGATACAGCGCACAAGTGTTTGAGCAGCAACAACAGCCGTGCCGGGGGAAAAGGATTTACTTGTATCGGGCGGTGACTGCAGATACGAAAGCAGCGTCATACGTAACACCTGCAGGCCCTGAGGGTCACTGACTCGATCCAGCATCTCAAGCACCAACTGGCGCTGGCCACTGAATCCGGTGCGCACCGTGTCCAGAACACGGGTAAGCTCGGGGGGATCCAAACGATCAATTGTACATTCGAGAACAGCTCGACGGATTCCGGATTCCGGTGATGTGAATTCTGCGCTAGCGGATTCGACGGACAGTCGTTCATACAGAGTTCGCGCAGCGGCGGAGACGGCCTGTTCGCGAGTTTGATGCATGATCTGACGCGCACTACCTCCCGGGCGTCTGAATCCTGTCATATGAAATTCGCGGAATTGTACCGGTGCCCGCAGTCCACGCACAGGAATCCTGCGGGTCCCGGAAACATTGCTGTCTGCCAGTCTGAGCCAGTTGGACAGATTTGTCGGCAGTGACTGTAACTCACCGGGATCAGCCTGCAGAACCAATCGTTCAATTCCCTGTTCCTTCAACATACGAAACTGTTCACTGAGAACCCACAGCGTCATCAGATCAACCGAACGATCAACTGACAGGATCGCGATCCTTCGTTGGTAACCAACACGTACATGACGAGCATTGACCAGATCTCTCAACGCCCGATTGACACTGGTCGTTTGTGTGGAATCGCCAATTCTCCAGGTCAGTACCAGCGAAGGCTCTTCCGACACCGGACGCACAACCTGAAAACGCACCCAGCCTTCAATCGTCTCTCCGGAGCCAAGATCCCGCTGTCCGTCGATCAGAATATCATCCTGAACTGGACGAATGCTGCGACAGACAGTGTGCTCACACAATAACTGCAACTGGCTCGGTTCGAGGAGCAGCCGATCGTCGGTTTGATTTGTGATGCGCAAATGGATGCTGACCGGTCGATTGAACTGTAGCAGCAGCCCGCTGGACGGTCTTGCAGTCAATTGCAGAACTTCCAGACGCAGCGGTTCCACGAGGCTGTCGTCTGATGCGGATGCCGCACCAAACAGCATCATCAGCGTCGTGATCACGATCGCTTTCAAACTGGACACAGGCTCCGTCCTATTCACTCTAAAAAGGTGCATTGATGTCGGGGGATTCCTCCAGGTCATCGTCTCCGATTTGCTGTTCCTGAAGTTGTGCTCCTGGTATTTCCTGCATTTCAAACAGAAACCGGGACGCCGCCGATTCACGTCGTTTTCCCCACTTCATCCTGGTCTTAGCCCTTGTCAATGTCAGATGATCCATTGCGCGTGTGACACCAACATAGGCCAATCGCCGTTCTTCGGAAATGTCCTTCTCAAGACCACTTTCGACACTGCGTTTGTGAGGCAGCAGATTCTCTTCCATACCCACAAGATACACACGAGGAAATTCCAGCCCCTTTGCGGAATGCAGTGTCATCAGTGAAACCTGATTGGAATCGTCATCTTCATTCGGATCCTCATCACGATCCAGAAGAGCGGTTGTTTCCAGAAATCCAACCAGCGACGGGCGGGATTCACGTTCAACATACTGAGCCATTGAATTCACCAGATCTTCGATCACTGCCCGGCGCTGATCCTGACGGGACTCATCTTTATACTGTCGCTTAATTTCAGAATCATAATCGATTTCCGTGAGCAGCCGGCGGGCCGTTTCAGCCAGCTGACGCGGTCGCTGCATCATTTCCTCCCGATATCGGTTCAACAACTGACGAAAAGCCGTTACTGCAGCCAGTGCTCGCGCAGGAATAATGCCGGATCGGGCAACTTCCGGAATGACCTTCCAAAGCGACAGCCCCCGCTGCACGGCCAGTGCGACAAGTTTCTCGGTTGTCGATGTGCCAATTCCCCGGGCCGGTGTATTGATGATTCGCAACAGAGAAGATTCATCAGCCGGATTGGCGACAACTTTCAGGTAGCTCACAATATCACGGATTTCTTTTCGGTCGAAAAAGGACTGCCCTCCGAACAGGCGATAGGGAACATTCTGCCGCCTCATCTCCGTTTCAAACAGTCGCGGCTGCTGGTTTGTACGAAACAGAATTGCCACATCCCGTGGTCGTACACCAAGTTCACTGACCAGATACTCAATTTCACCAACGACGTGCTCCGATTCGGCTGTTTCATCATTGAACGCCAGCATCCGCACCGGAGCCCCCTGGCTTTTGTGAGCAATGAGTTTTTTGTCGTGACGATTGCGATTGTGCCGCACCAGACGATTCGCCAGATGAATGATCTGATCTGTGCAGCGGTAGTTATTTTCCAGACGAACCGTTTTTGTGCCCGGGAAGTGTCCGCTGAAATTGAGGATGTGCTCGACTTCGGCACCTCGCCAGCCGTAGATAGACTGGTCATCGTCTCCAACCACACAGATATTTCGATGCTCCGACACCAAATGAGCCATCAGATCAAACTGAACACCGTTAGTATCCTGGTACTCGTCGATCTGAACGTGGTCAAAACGAGCCTGGTGCTTTTGGAGGACCGCTTCGCTGGATTCAAACAACCGAACTGTCAGGAGCAGTAGATCGTCGAAATCCACGGCCCCACTGGCTCGAAGCAACTGCTGGTAACGCCGATACGCCATCGAAGCCAGGTAGTCGAAATCAGACTCGACATGGTCGCCGGCCCGATCTTCACTAATGCCTGACATTTTCCAGCGACTGATTCGGTTAATCAGATCTCCCGGTCTCATCGATTTCTCGCCCACACGAATATCTCTCAGAGTCCTGCGCGCGGCAGACTCCTGATCGCTGCGGTCATAAATTGAAAACATTTTTGGATAACCAAGAACTTCAATGTCTTCCCGCAGGACTCGAACACACCAGGCGTGAAACGTCGTCACCACTGGTGTGAACTGCGTTCGTCGACTGAGCAGCTGCATCGTCCTTTGACGCATTTCCCGGGCTGCCTTGTTGGTAAATGTCACCGACAGGATCCGATCAGCTTTGATTCCGCTGGCAATCAGATTGACCATACGATACGTGATCACTCGCGTTTTTCCGGTGCCGGCTCCGGCCAGCACAAGCAACGGCCCCGACAATGTTGTGACAGCTTCACATTGAGCCGGATTAAGTCCCGTAAGGTCAGGCATAAGATCGAATAAGGAAACTCGCGGTGAGCAGCAAAGGGTGCAATAAGACAGAGGAATCACATTGGTGTGATAGTGCGTTCGCTTTCAGACGGCAGCGAAGCGTGGTCGTCATCAACGGCATTGTGATCGGGACGCCCCAAGCCGAAAAATCGCAGAACCCGACCTCGAACGATGCGCAGTTGAACAGACTGTGTTATCAGATCATCACGAATCAGATTCAGGCACGGGACAAGAATCAACGTAAGCGCTGTGGCAAAAATCAGACCGAATGTAAGCGTTACTGCCATGGGAATCAGAAATTTTGCCTGAAAGCTTTTTTCAAACATCAAGGGAACCAGACCGGATGCGGTGGTCAACGTTGTAAGAAGTATTGCTCTCAACCGTTTACGGGCACCGTCCACACTGGCTTCCAGAGCCGAAAGTCCGGCAGCCATTCGCCTGTTGACAAAATCAACCAGCACAAGTGAGTCATTGACCAAAATTCCTGCCAGTGCAACCAGTCCAATAGAGCTCATGATGGTAAACGTCTCGCCCGTCACCCAGTGACCGACCACTGCACCAAGAAAACCAAACGGGATTGCCGACATCACGACCAGCGGCTGTGTGTACGATTTAAACAACCCGGCCAGCATTCCGTAAATGATAAGAAGGGCGACAGGAAACGCCATCCGCAGCGAACCAAATGACTTTCGCATTTCCTCTGCTTCGCCGAGAAATTCTACCTTCAAACCCGGATAGACCGGCAGCAGTCGGCTGCTGACCAGATCCTGTATTGCTTTTTGTACTGTACTGGTACCGGGAACAACCGCGTCGTCCACGGATGCGGTAATCGTGGCAGATCGCGTCTGTTGATACCGAGTGATCGTTGAGTAACCCACTCCCATTTCGGCCGCAGCAATTTCGTCCATCGGCATCCAGTTCCGCTGTCCAGGCAATCCGGGTCCAGGAAGCCACATCTTCTCAACATTCCAGGTATTCGTGCGATATTCTTGCGGATACCGCACCATGATTCGCACATCTTCGCGATTGCGCGTAATTCGTCGGGCTTCCTGCCCGTATAAAGCGCCGCGAACGTGCAGGCCCAGGCTACCAACAGTAACCCCTGTCGGCGTCGCCGAATCCAGAAGTTTGAGCCGAAGTTCCCGGCGTCCGAGGTCAAAATCATCATCAAGATCATAGACCCCTTCGATTTCTGCGATCATGCGTTTGAGATCATGAGTGGCTCCGGGAAGTCGGTCATCACTCAAACCGGACAGACTGATCTGAATATCACGACCTCCCGGTCCGCCGTTCATCGCTTCCCAGCGCACAGAATTGATTCCGCGCAACTGCTCTTCACAGAATTTTCTTAAAGAAGCCAGGATCTCTGTACTGGATCGCGCACGTTTGTCAGCAGGCTTCAGCTCAATCACCAGTTGTCCCAAATGGCTTTGGTCATCAAAACCAACGGAGCCGGCGCCCGTCATGTCATACTGGCGGCCCGCAGTCGTCCGCACGTTTAAGACCTCTTCCTTCAGTCCTTTATCGGCCCCAATAAAATCCGAAAGACGTCCCAATTCCCGCTGAACCCGATCAGATGTTGTGCCGATCGGCATTTCCAGTGCACAGATGAGTGATTCGCTGTCCATCTCCTGGATAAATGCCCACTTGACGATACCTCCGGCCAGCAGCCCGCCGGCCAGAATACAAGCCCCCATCGACGTCGCAACAGTCACGTATCTCCATTTCAGACAAGTTCGCAGGACAGATTCGTAGGGACCATGCACCCATGACCGCATGATCCGGTTTTTTAAACCGGCAACAGCAGTGTCGGCTGCTGTTGCCCCCTGAGAGGAAGCCGAGGCAGGAAGATGTTTCAGATGCGCCGGCAGGATCACCAGGGCTTCAATCAGCGAAACGACCAGCGCCGCAATCACCACCAGAGGAAGCTGGGCCATGAAGTCGCCAACCTGCCCCCTGATAAAGAACAGCGGGGCAAAGGCTCCGATCGTGGTAGCCACAGCAACAATCACCGGCCACATAACCTCTTCCGCCCCGAGTACCGCCGCCCGTTCCGGCGGGACTCCCTCTTCAACATGCCGGTAGATGTTTTCACCAATCACGATGGCGTCATCCACGATGATCCCCAAAACAATGATCATCGCGAACATGGACAGCAGATTGATTGAGGCTCCGAATACGAACATCGCGGCAAATGTTCCGGTAAATGAAACAACAAGTCCCACGGCGGCCCACCAGGCCACACGCCAGTTCAAAAAGATATTCAGCGAAATCAGAACTAAAATGAGTCCCACTCTTCCGTTGCGCAGCATCAGATCCAGACGTCCCTCAACGAAGCGGGCAATGTCTGTGTGAAGCTGATACTTAAATTCATCGGTAAAAGGGTTGCTGCGTGACTGTTGATCGATTTCGTAAAGATTGGCTCGTCCGAGCATGGACAGTGCCTGACAGAGTCGAAGCGAGGGACCGGTGTACGAATCACCGTTTCGAGCAGCAAACCAGGTCTTAATCACAGCAGCAATCTCAACCACATCTTCCGTCTGACCACTGAACACCACCACATCAACTGCCTGCTGGCCTTTAAATTCCAGTCTGAGATCGGTGTCTACAAACGCGTCTGAAAGTTCAGCGACATCTTTCAGCTGAATACGACGTCCGCCGGTTTCCGCACGAATCACGATGTCTTCAAGCCCTGCGGCACTCTGCTGTTCTCCCATCGTCCGCACCGCAACCGTACTGCGATTTCCCTTCAAACGTCCCCCGCTGATGTCAAGATTCGCCCGCCGAATTGCCAACGCGATTTCTTCGAACGTTACGTCGTATTTCAACAACTGATCCGGAAGGACATCCACATAGATCTCGTCTTCACGAATGCCGTTCAGCTGGACTTTGCTGACACCCGGCAGCCCAAGCAGGTCGTCCCGTAACTGATTCGCTGCCCGCTTCATCGATCGTTCGTCTCCGTCGCCAAAGACCGAAATCGCGATTACGGGAAGTTGAGGTTCCACCTTGCTCAGCCGGATTTCCTCCACATCATCAGGCAGATCCTGAATCGCATCCAGCTCGTTACGTACCTCCTGCATTAACACATCCACATTCCGCACGGACTGAGAAACCGTCAGCGTAACGAAACTGACACCTTCGCCGACCTGAGCCTCAATCTTCTCGATGCCTTCCAGACTGCGAACGGATTCCTCAATTTTGATTGTGACGGCCTTCTCAACATCTTCGGGCTGAACGCCAGGATAGACCGCGGAAATCAGCAGCTTGTCAGGACGCGACTCCGGAAACATCTCGCGCTGCAGCGTAAACGCCATGATGAAACCGGATGCAAGCAGCACCAGCATCAGCATATTCACAAGTACAGAATTGCGAACACTGAAGGACGGCAGAGACATTGCACACCGGCGGAAGGAAACAGACGTAAAGGAGAGTCAGCAGTCAAAAAACCTGAGCAGCGTTCTGCGGTGGACGCGAACACGTCACGTCGAAGAATTCCGATCACAACACGGGTCCGATGACAGATCGGCTTGACTTAGACATTCTACGGAAAGGTCAGTGAACTCGCACCAGTTCCTGCGGGTGATTCCGGTTCTTCGGATTCGATTGAAACGTCCGTTTACAGCACCAAGTCAACACTGAGCACACAACATTCCCGAATTCAGGGGGTTTTCGGCAAATAATGGGAAACAGAGGATTGCCATGTCGCACTGGTGAGGCGACAATAACGGAACGCTTTCAGCAAATATGGTTTGTGGGCATGTAACTGCGGACCTTAAGGAGCACCCGCCGAGTTGTTGTATGTCAGTCCCAGAGTAAAGGATTCCAATGGATACTTCGACGGTGACAGCCGCAGACATTATGACGACTCGTCTGTACACCACGACAACCGGCGCTCGTGTTCCGGACGCAATTGAGCTGCTGATTACTCACAGTGTCTCCGGCCTTCCCGTTGTCGACACATCCGGCCAGTTTGCCGGACGATTTTCGGAAGGAACAGCCATCGAAGCACTGGAACTGGCAGAGTTGGAAGCCACTGCAAACTGTTCACCCCTGCGTACAGTAAAAGCTTCGGACCTGCTCCATCAGAATCTGGTACTCCGATCGACCATCGACACTTTTTCAGCTGCAACCCTGCTGCTCGAAAATCGTGTGTCCGGGGCTCCGGTGATCGACGACCAGGGTAATCTGCTGGGTGTCTTCTCTGAAAAGTCCGCGACTCGTGTATTTGTGGGACTGTGCTGGGAACAGTTGCCATCGGCTCGCGTCACTGCCTGGCTGGATCGAGACGAACGTCGTCAAATCACTGAAGACACGAGACTCGATGAGATCATCGATCGGTTCCGCCATTCTGAGTTTCGAAGGCTGATGGTGGTTCGCAACGGACAGTTGCTGGGACAGGTGAACCGCCGGGATGCCCTCAGCGCCGCTAACGCACGGATCGACGCCGGTCTTTCCGGTGCTCAGTCTGAACTTTCCAATGCAAATCAGGTCATGAAAGTCGGTGCGTGGATGGAACGTGAAATCCCGACGATCAGTTCCAATGCCGATGTGCTCACCGTCGCTCAGATGTTTATCCATTCGTCAGCACGACAACTTCCGGTGGTGGACAATATGAGACTGGCGGGGCAGATCAGCCGCAGTGATTTACTGCGGGCCGTGGAACGATTCTTTCCAAAAATCCAAGACTCAGCAAACGTTGGACAATCGCTTTATCTGAGCTCCGTCCACAGTCGGGATGAAGTGAGTGCGCTGAACTGATTCGGCAGGCACCTTTCCCTTACGCTTAAGAAATTCAAAACGGCTTACGACTGTCATCCCGTTCCTCTTAACGGGAACTCAGACAACCTGGTAGAAACCGACCGGTTGCGAGAATGCTCCACGAAGGAATTTAGGTTCCTTCACTTTGCCTGCGACCACCTGCCGGCTCGACAGGAGTTCACACGGAACTGACACCGGTATCCCTTCGGGCGGAAACGAATGTCAGACTGCTCAGTCGTCGTAATCGATTTGGATTTCGTAACCATGACGCCCGAAATCCTCATCGATTTCCACTTCACCACGATACGGCCAATATCCACGCGAAAACAAGCTGTGACGAATCGGATGATAGTATGCGGGAGCCGGACGGTAATACACCGGAGCTGGAATTACATATGCCGGATGATCTACGATCACCGGGGCCACATAGACCGGAGCCGGATACACGTACGCATAAGCTTACGCCGGGTGAGAATAATAGTAATGTTTGTGACCAGCTGATGCGGTGCTGCTGAAAACAACAACCATTAGGAGGGCTGCAAATATTCGCGCGATCACGGCGGACCTCCTCAGGATCAGAGAACAACGAAGACAAGCCCGCCTTGACTGCGTGAACGGCGTTTCCTGTTCACCCCTCCCAATCAGACCTGCGCCATAAACGATGTCCAAGTCACGCTGATGCCACCGCCGGTCGACTCAATGTTTGGGTGGTTCCACACAAGGTGAGTTGACAACACAGATTCACCACTACCACCTGTATTTCAGTGGTTCCTGCCGCTCAAAACAAGTACCGGCAGAAACAACAGATCCCAACGCACGTGGAAACACCAGGGGAGACCCATGCCTCCTATTTTGCCCTTTTTCCATTAAAGATTTCCGTGAAATTCATGTCGGAGTGGTGGTTATTCCGACCTTAACGGTTGTCTGGCTCACTTAGCGCGTTCTCCTCGAGCAAACCTTGTGCTTTAGGCAGACAGGTAATGATGGGTGGTTCAGGTAGACGAAGACTTGTTTACAAGACTTTCCCCGATTCTATCCGAATACCAAATGATGAGGTATCAGGTGATGAGAAGGCTCATGGTTGGAGCCGCTGCTGCAGTTACCGTACTGCTAAACAGTGGTCTACTAATGGCCGGGCTGTGCGGAGCAGGTAGTTTTGCGAACTGCCCCGCCCAGGCCTGCAATGAAAGCGGAGATTTTACCGCCGCGAAATCTAACTGCTGTCCTCAGTATCGCACAGTCACTGAAGTTGTCATGGAACAACAGCAGTACACGTGCATGAAGACAGTCTACGACCAGTGCACCGAGACGATACCGGTTCAATGTGTCCGAAATGTGTATGAAACCTGTTACCGGGATGAGTGCTACACCGTCTGCAAACCTGTGTACGAGACGAAGTACCGCTGTGTTCAGCAGAAAATCTGCAAGCCGGTAATGGAAACGTGTTATCGCACCGTAACCTGCAACGTCCGTAAGCCCTGCTACAAGACGTGTTACCGGGACGTTTGCTACAAGGTCTGCAAACCCTGCTACAAGACGTGCTACCGCACAGTGTGCTACAAAGTCCGCCGTCCCTGCTATAAGACCTGCTATCGTGATGAGTGCTACACAACATGGCGCACAGAAACTCAAACCTGTTACCGTGATGTGTGCTATACGGTATGTAAGCCTGTGACAGAAACGCGTTGTGTCGATGTCTGCAGTGGTGAATGGAAAACAATCACGCGACACATTCCTGGTCCCGTCGTTACCAAGTGCGTCCCCGATCCTGATTCGTGCTGTCCGACCGAAACTCAGGTTCAGTGTCCAGGCCGCACGATTTGTTGTCGCGTCTGGTGCCCAAAAATAGTCAAAAAGCAGATTCAATGCACTCGGATGGTTCCGGAAGTCTGCCATAAAAAAGTTCCGTATACCGTCTGCCGTCGCATTCCTCAAACCTGCACACGACGTGTTCCATATACCACCTGTTCGTTCACCACAGAAACATGTTCAAAGCAGGTTCCGTATACGGTCTGCAGTATGGTGACTGAAACACGCACCAAACGGGTTCCCTATACAACCTGCACCTGGACAAACCACTGTATTAAAAAACAGGTTCCCTACACCAGATGCCGGATGGAGACACATTGTGTCACCAAAAAGATTCCTTACACCTGCTGCCGAATGGTCAAACAGACCTGCACTCGCAAGGTCCCCTACACCACCTGTCGTCAGGTTTGTGAAACCCGCATGACAACTCGCACCAAATGTGTTCCTCGACAGGTCCCGATCACGATGACACGCTGTGTCCCTCGACTGGTCTGCCGCAAGGTTCCCGTCTGCAGCGATCCATGTGTGCCAACCTGTGAAGGCTGTAAGTAAAGTCAGAGCCGTCAGCCGAAAAACCGGCAACTGAATTTTAAAGAAGCCCACAACACGTGGGCTTCTTTCTTTTGATTTGGTCCCGTCACAAACGCGGAAGGAATTCCCGACACTCCATATCCGTGATAAATTCGAAATGACCTGTCTGAGACCAATGTAAACGTCCGTGGTCAGAGCTCCCACACACAGGCCGTTCGGTCGAATGCCCCCGACGCCAGACGACCGGCGTCTGCCGACCAGGCAAGACTGTAGATTGTGTTTCGGTGGCCCTGAAATGCATGCAGCATTTTCCCGGAACCTGTCTCGCGAACCAGCACCGTTGCGTCGGTACCGCCGGACGCCAGTTGCCGGCCGTCCGGAGAAAAGGCTACCGTTTTCACAGGACGCCGGTGTTCCTCAAACGTACGTTCGACTTTACCGGATACGAAGTTCCACAGTCGAATCACAGAAGTGTCATCACTGGCGACAATGGTGGTGCCGTCCGGTGAAAAATCCAGGCTTTTGATTCGATTTGGATGGGGACCAATTTGACGGACCTGCTGTTTTGACTGAACGTCCCAGATACGAATCAGAAAATCACGACCGCCGGATGCCACAAACCGACCGTCGGGAGAAAACGCTGCACAGCTGACAAAATCTGTGTGTCCCGACAGAGTGGCCAGCTGGCGACCGGCTGAGATGTCCCACAGAATCAGATTTTTGTCGTGCGAACCGGAAACAGCTGTGGCATTCACCGGTGATGGGGCCATACACGTCAAATACTGAGAATGCCCCGTCATTGTGGACCGAAGTTTTCCCGAGACAGGGTCCCAGATCCGCATCGTCTTATCCAGACTCGCTGACAGCAGTGTCGAATCCCCCTGCCGGAACACGAGTGCGCACACTGCATCGCGGTGTCCACTCAAATGCAGTTTCTCCCGACCGGAAGGAAGTTCCCAGATCCTGATTGATTCACCAAGGCTGCCAGTCGCCAGCAAACTGCCGTCTGAAGAGAAAGCGACGCAATAAACGGCGTTGTCGTGCCGCAGAGTAAGAGCCGGTTCAATAGCCACGAACTGTCACTGTCCCTTTACCGCAATATAAATTGAGATCCTGCATAGACACGGCACGTCGATGAACCACTCGCGGAATCCACCGGGCCACCTGAATCACGTTCAAGCCATCAGAGAGACGTCAAACCAGTTCCGGCAATGCCCGATACAGCGAATGATCGACCAGATACTGTGGCCGTCCCGTCAGGTCCTGGATCGTATCGTGATCGGTGTTAATTCCGAGGTTGTGATACAGGGTCGCGAAGATTTCCTGAAAGTGTACAGGTCGATCTGTCGCATGTTCTGCTCGCGCGTTGGTCGCACCAATCACCTGACCGGTTCGGATTCCGCCACCTGCCAGCAACGCGCAGCCAACCTGCGGCCAGTGATCGCGGCCTCCCCCAGGGTTGATCTTTGGTGTGCGGCCAAATTCGCCCCAGACAACAACCGAAGTGTCACGGTCAAGACTACGTTCCTTAAGGTCGTCCAGAAGCGCGGAGAGAGCCCGATCCAAGGCCGGAATGTGATCCCGCGCATTGTCAAAGTTCGTGCCATGCGGCTGACCATGCCAGTCCCAGCGACCGAACGACAGTGTCACAACCCGAGCCCCCGCTTCCACCAGACGGCGTGCCACCAGGAAGTCCTCATTTCGCAGCCAGCCTGCATCGCCGTAACCGGCCGGTTCTTTTGATCCGTAACCATAACGCTCACGCACAACAGGGTCTTCTTTTTCAACATCCAGGGCTTCCACCAGTCTGCCGGATGTGAGGATTTCGAAAGCTTGTTTGTAAAAAGACCCCATGCCGTCAATCAGGTCATTCGTGTGCAGCTGTCTGCGCAACGACTCCATGTTTCGCAGAAGCGACCGACGATCACGCAGGGTCTTGTGAGTGATTCCCTGCAAAACCATGTGACTGCTGCCCGGAGCATTGGCAGCAAATGGCGCATGACGCATGCCTGCGAAACCAGGTTGTCCCGGCTGTGACCATCCGGAATTCCCCATCTTAGGCTGCAAACTCACAGCGGCCGGCACTTCATGATTGACCAGGCCCTGCAGCTTTGAAACGGCGGAACCGAAACACGGCCATCCTCCTGGTGGCTGGTTCAGTGTTGGATGACCGTGCAGGCACTGATAGGCAGAATGGCGACCTTCTGAGCCAACCAGTGACCGAATTACTGCCAGCTGATCCATGCGTTGAGCCAGTAACGGCATATATTCGCAAAAGTCAACTCCGGCCACATTAGTACGAATCGGAGAAAATTCTCCGCGATATTCAACGGGAGCCTCCGGCTTCAGGTCAACCATGTCCTGATGCGGTGGTCCCCCTGTCAGAAAAACCATGATGACAGATTTGTGTGACGAGCCCGCACCGGCTGCTGATTCAGCCTCGAGCAACTGAGGCAGACTGATCCCCCCCATTCCCAACGCACCAATCTGCAGAACCGACCGTCTGGCGACGCCGTCGCATAACTTCAGGTCAGACCCCTGGATCGTCAACATGACGGTTCCTTAACCAACAATTGTACCGTTGATAGTCAATCAGCCATTTGCGTCCGGACAAAGCACTGCAAACTCAGACCAGTCGGTAACATTCATCCTGGACCACTTTAGAAATACAGTCGGCTCTGATTGTCTAAAGAATACAGTGTCAACTCAAGCCCTGTAGCGATTTCCGCGTTTCCTGGTGCATATCTGAGGAGATCAGCAACCAACGACCCTTAAATAAGTGACAATCTGCGATCAATAGTGTGGTTTTAGCCGGACCGGGCACCCATGCGGCCATCTGTGTTTTGTTTATTTGTTTACATTTGGATGCAGCAATGAAACTTGGTCCGCTGTTTCTGGTGCTGGCCTGTAGTTGCGGGTCCCCGCCGCTCGCCAACAACCCGCCCCGCAACCTGACAATCTGCTGCTTCGGTGACAGCCTTGTCAGGGGCGTCGGCGCCTCCGACCACAATGTCACCAGCTATCCGGCCCAACTTGGCGAAATACTCAACACCGAAGTCACCAACCAGGGCCTATCCGGCGACACCAGCAAAGACGGTGTCGATAAACTCAGCCACTTCAACAACCAGCAGTTCGGCATTGTGATCGTTACTCTGGGTGGCAATGACATTCTCCGCCGTGTCAACTGGCAGGACACAAAGCAGAACCTCACCAGGATCTTTAGTGAATTAACCGGCACCGGTCATTTTGTCGTTTTCACCGGAATCGATGTTCCGCTCACCCCCTCCCGCAGCAAACGCTGCGGGCAACTCTGCGAGGCCCACGGTGTGCTCTACGTGTCCAACATCCTTGACGGTATCACGAACAATCCCAAGCTGCTCTCTGACAAGATCCACCCCAACGACGACGGCTATCGTCTGATGGCCGAACGTGTCGCCAACGCCCTCCGCACAGCCGGGATCTTCGCAAAGTTGTGAGTCGTGAGTGAGGTCGCACCCGCTTTTATGATTTTATCATTGCCTTCATTTGACAACCGTTCCAGCTGTATGTCTGCAAACTGACCTGTCGCCTCGTTGCCTCCAACGGATGCCCAACACGGTAATCCGACCGCGCTGTACTCATGTCACCGGCAGCCACGGCGTCACTGAACCGGCTTGCGGTGTACAGATCACGTTACCATCTGAAAACACAACGATCCGTCTACCGAATTCTGAAACCATCAACAGAAGACTTCACAGAAGCTATAATCATCGCGGTGATCCGGACGACTGGTCACTGAAATCCGCTTCCTGTTTCATTGCGGACATTCTGACGTCACGGCAGTCGCAGTACTGCGAGCCGGGCAGACCTGTCTGCGGAAGGGAATCTCATCACGAGACATCCTGCCAACTGTGCGTATCTGCTGACCGCAGTGCAGCCAGATTGACACGCAGCGTCTGTAACGCGTCCTCCAGGCTGCACAGTGGTGCGTACTTCCGTTCCAGCACGTCCAGCATAACTTCGGCGTTCCTGATGTACATGGCGTCACGGCCTTCACGTCTGTGGACTGATTCATGCCACTGCCCGTCGGGTTCGTTCATGAATCGCCAGCGATCTTCGGATGCCTGGAACTGCACGGTTCCGTTTTCACAAACGACGGTGAGCTGCCCATGGTTTGGATGCTGATACATATTCAGAGCATAACTGGCCATCACCGTATCGTGCCGTGCCAAAATGTGCACCGTGTCTTCCACCGTCACACCCTCCAGTTTCTGGTGGCCGGCATCGACTGAAATTCGAGTCATGGGGCCCACCAGCCATTCCGCCAGATTCAGCATGTGCGTGATCGAATCCTGGATACCCCCTCCGCCTGTCCGATGGTCCGAAAAATAAGTATCGCGATATGCCGGACGGTAATAAGCGAAATTCTGCCCTGAAGTCATGTAGAGCTGAAGCGGTTTGCCGAACCGGCCGGAATCGAGCGCTGCCTTCATCTCCCTCACCAGTGGACTGGACCGCAAATTATAGCTGACGGCGGCGATCAGATTCTTCTGTGTAATCAGTTGCCGGAGTTGCTCGATTCCGTCCAGTGAAGTCGACAGTGGTTTTTCGATGATCACATTGCAGCCAGACTGACACGCCTGTAAAGCGATTGGAATATGAGTATGTGCGGGAGATGCAACGAGCACGACGTCCCAGGACTCTGTCAAGGCTTCCTGCACATCACTAAACTGAGACTGTACCTGGTAACGATCTGCAACGGCGTTTCTCAGATCAGCATCAATTTCACAGATACCAGGTTCCGCTCGCCCGGTCTCCAGATAACAACGCAGATGACGTTCACCGATGGAACCGGTACCGACGATCAGCATCCGGTGTTTGCTGTTCTTCACTTCGTTGGGCATGTTCGCAAAATTCAGATTCAGGACGGCTGCCGGACCGGCAGCCGTCAAGTTTACAGGTCGCTCCGACCACCACAGCCGCTGTTCGGTCAGGTCTCATCGCCGGAATTCAAAATGATTCCGGGCACACTACATACTCAATACTCAGCCAAAGATGTCGTCATTGATCTCCACACCCAGACCAGGACGCCGCTCTAAAGAAACTTCACCGCCTGACGGGACCGGTTCCCCGTGAAAAATGGGCTGCACGTCGACTTCCGGCAACTCATCCCAGCACGGCAGCGGAAAGTACTCAATCATCGGGATCGCCGGAAACGCCATCGCCAAATGCAGATGCGTAATGCCGTAAGCATGCGGGATCAGTGTGATTCCGGCGGCAACCGCCTGAGCCGCGATCCGACGCCCTTCCGTAAAACCGCCACAGCGACGCAGGTCCGGCTGTATGATGTCCATGGCCTGGCGATCGATAATGTCCTGAAAACCGTAGCGAGTGTACTCGTGCTCACCACCTGAAATCGGCGTACTCGTTTCCTGGCGAAGTTTGGCGTAACTGTTCAGATCATCAGGCACAAAAGGCTCTTCAATCCAGGCCAGATTGTACTTCTCCAACCGACGGCACATCTTCTTGGCATACAGAAAGTCCCAGCCCATGTAAGCATCCGCCATGATTTCAATATCATCACCCACAGCAGCACGCACATTGGCAACGTGTTCTTCATTCGCTTTCATTCCTTCGACACCATTGCCCGGTCCAAATGGAAAACGCATCTTCATGGCACGATAGCCCTCTTTCACATACGCCTGGGCTTCCTCCCGAACTTTCTCATGACCAACCGGATGGAGAGCAGACGCGTAGACCGGAACCGACGGATGCACAGGTCCGCCCAGCAATTCATAGACCGGCCTGCCTGAAGCCTTACCCAGAAGATCCCACAGAGCAATATCAATAGCGCTGATGGCCTGCAGAGCAGCCCCCTTGCGACCGTACGGCAATGTGCCTCGGTAAAGTCGGTCCCAGATCCCTTCGACTTCGCAGGGATCCTGTCCGATCAGCAGTCGCTGCAGATGATTTTCGACCACCAGACCGACTGCACGGCATCCGTCTTCACACCAGCCGACACCGCAAATTCCATCGCTGGTTTCGATCTCAACAACCGCCATTCCGGAATCCCAAAACCATGAGCCGCGGGCTTCCTGGAATTCGGGATAGATATCAAGCGGTGTGACCAGCGGCAGTGTCTTTTCCCGCTCTGCCAAATGGCCCCATATCGATCGGTCGGCGTGACGAACTCTGACAGACTGAATCTTCATACTCATACCAAAGGCTGCAGGTGCCTGATGACGGGAACCCAACGGTTCACAAAACGCTCCGGATTGACGGTCACCCGTAGGACAACGTTCAGTGGAATGGGTCCTAACTATATCCGTGATCCCGACCGATATACCAGGCAGCGTGTTTTGACAGAACAACTGCAGTCACAAATCAACATCACCAGCTTCCATGCAGTCGACTGAGACTCCCGCCAACCTGCTAAAAAAGGACACGAGATCGATTGAGTGCCTTGTTTCCTCAGTCAGAGCCGTCGTAACCGGCCCTGCCCACGAAACACTGACGGCCACTCAATGAACTCCTCACGAAATTCGATTTTCCGTCATTTCTCCGCGGCCGCCGAGCCCTGCAGGTGAGCCGCCACTTCATCAACCGGCATCACGTCGCCCAGATCAATGTCGATATCCAGTAAATTGACCCGGTGCATGATCTCACATCGTTCGCCAACCGCTTCACGAGGAACGATCACACGAAAGCTGTCGACAGCATCCCGACACGTGGCATACACGCAGTGACTGGTGCTCAATCCGGTCACAATCAGTGTGTCGACTCCCAGTGAAGTCAGCATCTCGTGCAGATTCGTTCCTTTAAAACACGAAGCATATCGTTTCAGAATCAGTTTCTCGGATGGTCGTCGCTGCAGTCGTTCATCCAGTTCAAGCAGAGCCGTGTCCTCCGGTTTCAGGTCCATGAAAAGCTTTTTATTCTGAGGACTGGGTGGATCGGCCGGATCTAAAGCGAGTGAAGTAAAAAAAATCGGGATGCCGGCGTCTCTGGCTTCCGCCAGAACTCTGCAGGTGGCCTCAACAACTGAGTCGGCCTGTGTCCCCATCTGATGCTGTGAGCGGGTCCAGTACACGGCCAGGTCAATCACAATCAACGCCGGCCGTGAACCAAATCCAACACGGTGCCCCCAGTCCTGCTGCAAATATCGCTGCCGGAGATCATCAAGATGCCGGATCAGCGGACCACGCAGTTCATCGGGCAGTGACAGTTCAGATGATCCGAAATTAAGGCCGTTGTTTTCCGACATAATAAATGAATTCTCGCTATTCATCAGGTTTTCGTTGTCCCGCAGAGCAGATGTTCGATCCACAGGAGTCGTTGGTACAACAAGCCAAAGAGTATCATCGAAACCCGAATATTGACAGAAAGTAAGAAGGTGTGAATGACGGGCCTGGATTCATCAAGCACATTTGAGTCGGCTGGCAGCGACAACAAAGCAGATGCCATACACCGACCAATGTTTCCGAATGTCGGTTTGCTGTTTTCCGACCGACTTCAACGGAATGATCTCCTGTGACATCGGCAAGGGGATCTGACCGCGTCCGGATATCTGCATCCGCATGCCAACAACCCGACGCTTCCCCCCTGGAAAAGAAAATGACGGCCTGCCAAGGTTGGTGCCGGTCACATCCCTGCGGGACCAGCATGAGACGTTCTTGTTTCCGGCCTCACGTTGCAGGTCCACGGCCTGACAGATATCTGTGGCTACGCCGTTAAACCCTTCCTGCATCAGAAGCCTCCGCGTGGTCATTCACACAGCTATACCTGCTCAAATCGATATGAGAACACATCCCCGTCGCGCACAACAAACCTCAACCGCACCGACTGACCGGCCAGTGCACCAACGTCAGCGTTCATGTCTTTCCAAGCTGCCACCATATTCAAGGAATCCCCATACAGTTCATGGGACTCGGCAAGACTATACCCCGGTACAGGACTCCCGTCCGGATTCTGAATCTCCACCTTTACACTGCCCGCTGCGGACGTAGAAACATTCAGCGACAGCCGATTTCCTTCATATCGAACGGGTGTGGTGACCAGCTCCCCGCCGGCAAGTGGTGCATGCATCGACACAAAGCCGTCGATTCGCAGCACGTACCGTCGGAACTGTCCTGGATGGTGCTGATGTGAGTTCTCGCTGACATAGACCGACAGTTCCGGGGGAGCGTCTTCGATGTGAGACTTTGTTTCAACCAGACCATGGTTCTGGTAGGTATCCCCGTAGAACCAGCTTTGGGTTTTCCGCAGGCCCGGACGGATGAACGACTCCGGCCACACATAAAACTCTTTAGCGTCGCGGCTGGCCATGAACATACCATCGGTCACCGCAGTTCCCTCGCGCTGATGCTTCGCACCCCGGAGTTTTCGATAGTCATATTGCGGCAGTTGTGTGGCCGCCCACGTCCAGCCTCGATCGATGTAACGCGTTGGGAATCCGAGGTAAACGTGCGGTGCTCGATAGTACGGGATGACCTGATTGGTGTAGAGCTGACTGACGCGGCCGGGAAGCCTGTTATCCGGGTCCCCGTCCTTCACGGGTGAAGCATCGGCGGACTCACTGCGATGACGGTGCACGCGGTAGCTGAGAAACTCCGGATCTGTCCAGTGCACGAAGTCGTCGGACGTGCCGGTGCGAATGTCACGACCGTCCCGGAAGTCGCGGTGGAATTCGCGATAAACGCCAGCTTCTGAGTCCCAGAACGCAAGGTTCAGGGAATCGAATGCACCTTTCGCAATGACGGGTTTCTGCTGAACCGGCTTAAATGCCACACCGTCCGCAGAAACGAAGGCCTGCAGCCCTTTTTTGTAATCTCCGGCAAGCGCTTTGAATTTTTCCTCTGCGGGACATTCAGGACGTTCATCCAGAAACGGAGCGAAATTATGACTCCCGACGCCCTTCCAGATAATGTTGTTGTTCTTCGAGCCCTCGAATTCAAACAGTCCCAGATTCGGCCGTGTCCAGTGAATACCGTCCGTACTTTCCGCGTAGCAGGCGGTTTCAGGATGAGGATTCACATAGCCGTCCTCGGTGTAAATGACGTCACTGCCACGGTAATACATCCGGTAGATGTCACCGTCTCGAAAGACTTTCATATAGGCGCAGGTTGCCCCTTCCCAGGAACGGTCGGTGACCAGTGAAACTTCTCGCGGTTCCGGCTGATGCAGTGCGAGCTGCCCCCCACCGGTGATTCGTGCTATGAGAGAATCTTCAACAAATAATTCGCGTCGCGAGGCTATGTTCGTCGACTGTTCACGATCAGCAGCAAACACCAAACCACCCCCCGCAGCCGCCATTCCGATGGCACCGGTCGTCTTCATCCATTCACGTCGTGAGAACCGCATCATGTCATTCCTGTATTCGATTCAGTCGCCGCTGCCCGCACTGATACGGCCGCCGGAGTCAGATCTTCGTGTGGCCGGCCCAGAAAACAAGCGGTACCGGCACCGTAAGTTTAATCAAAAAATTCCGTTCATCGTATGATCAGAGCGGCCTCGCTGCCCTCCTTTTGATCCGTCTGCCATTCCCACAGTGCAGGAACGTCGCAGCAATCCCGTCATCCGTCCACAGTCCCGTGTTCCCGTTCGGTAAACAATACAGATAACGCCGACAGTAACATCAACCCATTCACGCAAAACGAATCGACTCCGGTCACCGTTTTCCAATGCCACACGCAGGATTGTCATCACTGTTGAAATGAATTTCTGCCACAGCCGGTTTCGATCGACCGTTCACAAATCGTGCTGATGACGGCACTACTCAGACTGAGGATCGTTGTGATCATCCTGCACAGAACCGGGGAGTTCGGTCATGGTCCATAAAGAAGGGAACAACCTGCTCCACAGTATCGTGATGACCAGAGTCGTCGTCCCCCCCACAACCGCGGCGGGAACGATCCCCCACCATGCCGCAGTGACCCCGGACTCGAATTCTCCAAGTTCGTTGGAAGCGCCAATGAATACGGAGCTCACAGCGCTGACACGCCCGCGGATGGCGTCCGGCGTCTCCAGCTGGATCAGCATATGTCGAATATAAACGCTTACCATGTCACCGGCGCCCATCGTAATCAGAGCCAGCATAGACAACGGAAACGACTTCGACAGACCAAACACCACAATGGAGACACCGAATACCGCAACACCCGCAAACAGCCACCGACCGACATTCCGTACGATGGGACAAAAAACCAGCAGAACGGCCGTCACGCCCGCACCAATCGCCGGAGCCGTCCGCAGCAGTCCCAGTCCTTCGGGGCCGGTTGCCAGAGTGTCACGCGCAAATGCCGGAAGCAGGGCCACGGCCCCGCCAAACAGCACTGCAAACAGGTCCAGTGAAATGGCTCCCAGAATCACGGGCCGTGCACGTACAAACCGCAACCCCGCCAGCAATGCCTGTCGTTTTGCCGGTTCAGTCGACGGTACGACCGCAGGCACACGAACCCGCTGCATCAGCAGTACAGAGGTACAAAGTATGATGCTCACCAGCGAGTAAACAACCTCCGGACCAAACACATAAAGCAGTCCGCCCAGTGCCGGACCGGCAATCGTAGCCACGTGACTCAAAGATGAGTTCAGGGCCACAGCACCTGGAAAAGCAATCCTCGGAACCAGATTGGGCGTGATGGCCTGGGAAGCCGGCATGGCGAAGGCTCGTGCGGAACCAAACAACACAAGTACGGCAAATACGGGCCATACGGCAGTCAACTCCAAAAGCGACCGGGCAAGCAGCAGCAAAGCGCACAGCGTCTCAACACCGAAGCAACGCGACAGGATCAGTTTTCTGTTGACCCGGTCCGCAATCTGACCGGCCGGTAACACAAGCACCACAAAAGGCAGGAACTGAGCAAGTCCGATGAAACCCAGATCCAGCGGGTTACCGGTGGCTTCATAGATCTGCCAGCCGATCGCCACACTCTGCATCTGCACAGCTAACGTGGTCAGGAAGCGAGCTGTCGCATAGTGGCGGAAATTGGTATAGGCAAACGCCGACGCCGAGGTCCCTTCTGCATCACTCACAATGGTCTCCGCGGCACCGTGGGAATCACCGTGGGAATCACCGTGGGAATCACCGTGGGAATCACTGGAAAACAGGATCCAACCGGACCGCGACCAATGCTCCAAATCAACAGCAACGGATCACATCGGGAAAAACTTCGGAATCTGGAAACAAAAATCGACCGCACTCTCAAACCTTTCACAGGAATCCTGCGACAACGGAGGGATCGACGCCATCAGACCGACCATTCAGCAGGAGTATCTCATTTTGCGTTGAGACATCAACAACACCGCACCACCAAATAATTTCGAACAACCGTACACGGAGCCAAAACAGATCAGCTTTCTGCGACCTATGTCGCTCGACTACTAGTTCGTTGACATCGATCGTTTGGACCGCCTCGACGTACCGTCCTTGCTTACTCTGACAGACACTGGCAATCAGGTTCCTGGTGTCAGCTCAGCAGAATCAACCGATGCAGCGACTCACTTTCAGGGTCTCAGGCTTCGGTTGCCTGGTCCTGTCGGTTCTTCTATTGAATGAGACTGGACGTCTGCCCAGCAACGTGCATCTGAGTGAATTTCGCTGAGATCCGCCTCTTTAAAACTTGTGGCTATGCAGACACTGGCATGTGTCTGCAGTACAGAATTGAAGAGCAACTCAATGAATCTCAACGGTCAATGCCGGCTCAATATGTTCTGCAGTCACTTGTTACCATTCATTGTAAAGGCACTGCTGCCGAACAACTTCGACAGGTGGTGAGTCAGACAGCCAATTGTCTTCGGGGGGGGCAGCGAAGTGCTACCGGAATAACAGTTGCCAGGATTCTCCGGAAAATCAGCGATTCATTTGTCGGACTCGCCGTTGAGGGCCCTGAAAAACCTGCTAAACTCCGCCGCCTCATATTTCGGAAACTGGTTAGTCAGTCAAACAATCCGGCGGTGTAGCTCAGTTGGTTAGAGCAGCGGAATCATAATCCGCGTGTCGGGGGTTCGAGTCCCTCCACCGCTACTCGAGTTCCCCGGAAAGCCCAGTGTTTTCCGGGGTTTCTCGTTTTGCTCACTTGATGACTTGTTCATTGATCATGAGTGTTAGACCATTGTGCCGTCCGTGGGACTGCTGGTTGAATCATTTTTCTGACGTACAGACTGACGGTCATCAACTCTGTCAAAATGTCCGTCAATGACCATTGGGCCGGAGTCAAACTGCAGCTTACTCGAATGATCAGTCCGGCCGGCAGCCCCAGATATCAAAATTGTCTTCATTCAATCAGTTGGTCCTGTCGCTGGTAAGCAGGAAAATTTCTCGCGATAGTATGACTCGTTAGAAACTTCCTATCTGCAGGACTTGACCGGATGAGAACACAGCCATCTGTAATCTTCGGAGCGGTGCTCATCTTACCACTGGTTGCCGGATGTGATGAACCGGCCCCAACTGTAAATTTCCCACCAGCTGCCGCACCTGCAAATGCCCAGCCGGTACCCCAACAGTCTGGTGTGTTTGATCCCTACCATCTTGGGACATACGAATCCGCTCAGAAGGGACATCCTAACGCTCAGTTCCTGATCGGTTTTTGGTACACAATTGGCCAGGGAGGTGTACAAATAGATGATGTCGAGGCACTGAAGTGGTACCGCCGTGCGGCCGATCAGGGACTTGCCAAAGCCCAGTTCACAGTTGGCCAGATGTACTCCTCGGGCGAGGGCGCCACCAAAGATGAGGTTGAGGCACTCAAATGGTACCGCAGCGCAGCCGACCAGGGACATGCCCAGGCGCAATTCACGCTTGGTACGATGTACTCCTCGGGCGAGGGCGCCACCAAAGATGAGGTTGAGGCACTCAAATGGTACCGCAGCGCGGCCGAACAGGAACATGCCCAGGCGCAGTTAAATCTGGGTCTGATGTACTCCAAAGGCCAAGGAACTCCAGAGGATGCTGTGGAAGCCTACGCATGGTTGTGCCTCGCTGCCGCTCAACTTGAGGATGCGGTCAGTCACCGGGATCAGACAAAAGAAACCTTAACACCCGAACAGCTTGAGCAGGGTCAGCTGCGAGAGACCGAACTGCTTGAGCAGGTGGACAACCGGGAGCTCTAGTGAAATTTGGTTCTTTTCAAGCGAGGTCCACGATGAGTGCAAACCAAGCCAAATGACCTCACGCTTCGGCCCGCCACAGCTGACGACTCACTGAAGCAGCGGACCGCGTTAGCGGTGATTGCACAGACGGCAAGTATCGACCCGCAGCAGCCAGGCCCACGAGACTGAGCCGGTGGAGTAAACGATCTAACCATATTCCACAGCAGGCTGTTTTCTTGGCGGTGCCTTTCTGACGTTAACCTGCTCCCGATCGTCACACGACATCAACTTCCAACTTGAAGGCCAACCGGGCCCGGAAACGAAAAGTGTGTGGACACGGTTGAGTCAGACCCGTGACCAATTGTCCCGAAGCGTTGTCATTCGGTTTACTGGTTTAGTCTGCGGAATCGCTTTTCCAAAACATCTCAGGTGCAAACGTCAGCACGACACATTTTCCGTAAATCCTTTGCTCAAATGACTTAGGCACATAAAGGCTATTTTGTGCATTCATTCTTTGAGAATTAAGAACGAACTCCTTCCTGGCCCCCCCACTCCCTGAGTGCGAAAAAAAAACAAAGTCATTCAGCAAATCATCAGAGGACTGATCCATCCCGTCATATTTCATCCAACAGGTAAAAATGTTTGTTCGTAGTGTCCAAAGCACAGGGTAAGTTTCAGCTAATTGTTGAAACAGAAGCCAACTATGGTAGGCTTGCTGTAATAGAGTGGTCCATGTTCGTGTGCATTACCAACAGCTTGTTTTCCAAACGACTCAGTCACCTGTCGGCGATCCTGAGTCTGGCTGTGGTTTTGTTCGGAACACCGGTTCATCTTCATCTGGAAAGCGACTGCGAATCCTCCGCCTGCTCAACCGAAGCGGAAAATCCGTCTTCTCACTGTCGTTCCGGATGTAAACACTATACGCCGTCAGACAGGGATCATGACCACGGTCCACACGACAGCGGTCACTGTGCGGTCTGTTCGCTGCTCGCTCAAACTCCTGACGTGGTTGAGATTGTTGAGGTCGAAGCAACAGCTGACCTAACAGTGACAGACTCCATTGTCTCAGACCGAGTGGCTGAAGTTCTTGTTAAACAGCAACTGTCGCGCGGTCCCCCGACGACTTAGCGTCACGCTAAAAAATTGACGCACGACTCCGCACTTCCCATGCTGAGTTGTGATCTTGGTCGTTTTACTGCCGCGCTCCTGCTTTCCGCGATTGAAAATGGGTGGCGCGTCAGAGCTTTGAGGATTTCATGTCAACTGACCCGTCTGTGTCAGTTGGACGCAAAAGTGTCGCCCTGCTTGAAAAGGCGGATTCCGCGTTATCGCGTGATTTCTGCCCCTGGGCGAACAGGTACGTCTACTGGCTGAAAAATCCAGTCTCTGTGCTGGGGTTGGCGATTGTCGGATCGATGCTGTGCGGCATCTTTCTTAACCCATTCGTCTTCTTTCTCACAGGCCTGCTGTTACTCATCACTGCAATGGGTGTTGCCTTGCCGTGGATCGCGGTTAAAGGGATCCGCTGCAACGTCATGTTTGACGTACCAAGAACGCGCGTCGGCCAACCTGTGATCGTACGTCTGGCGATTCAGAATCGCTGGCCGATGCCCGTTTGGGGGCTGTCACTGATCCGCGGATTCTCCAGCAATGCTTCCGTAGAGGGAGACGAAGGTGTCGCGCTGGCAAGAGTGCCCGGCTGGTCCACGGTTGAATACTCATGGTCATTCGAACCGCGCAAACGAGGTTTATATCCCAATGAAACAGCCATGGTGGAAACGGGCTTCCCGTTTGGCCTGTATCGTGCTCAAAAGGAAGCAGTCGTCGACGGAAACATCATAGTCTGGCCGGCCACCGTTCGACTGAAGGGCGTGCCCGATGCCAACGATGCTCAGCCGACAGAGGACGAGTTTTCCGATCGCCGAGTGGGAGACTTCGGAGATATAATGGGAACTCGTCCGTTCCGTGACGGTGACTCATTGCGTCGAGTCCACTGGGCTCAAACAGCGCGTCAACAATCCTTAATTGTCACCGAACGCCAGGCACCGGCCGTGACATCCGTTCGAGTTGTGCTCGACCTCACGGACCACAGTCATCTGCACGCCAACAACCGTTTCGTTGAATCCTGTGTGACAGCAGCCGCAAGTGTTTGTGAGTCTCTGCATCTGCAGCATGCGCGAGTGGAACTGTCCATTGGTTCCGAATTGTCGGCTGCCGGCAATTCGTCGTCGAGTTTCAGTCGGGTGATGGACAAACTCGCCACAGCAGCGACATGTAATGATTCACCTCAGCATCCTTCACGTCGAACGGGATTCGAGATTCGGGTCACGACGGAACAGGGCACGTTAGCCGACCATCCCCATCAAATCGTGGTTGGAACGAACCATCCTGCCGCGTGGATCGCGATTAATGACGAGGAAGAACTCGGCAGTCATCTTCCTGAACGATGGCGGAGAGTTTGCCATGTCTCCTGAGGTTGTATCCCGAAGACTGTCACGATCTGAACGCGTTTTGCAAAGAACCGGCAGCGGTCCGCAAGCAAGCGAGATCACGGCAAGTCTTCGACTTCACGTGATCTGCGTTGTGCTGTCTCTGCTGGCCGCATTTATTTTCACGCTGACCGAACACGACGATCACCGTCACACATTATGGTGTATTTTTGAAATCACCATCCAGACGCTGCTGGTCATCACAACCACGATCTATTTCCGGCGCAGAATCACACTGCTGAAAAAAAATTCTGTCGTCGTGCCAATTCTGGTCATGGTGGCGAGTCTCAGTCTGATCTGCGAGCCGATTCAGCGGCTGTTTTTTGACACCGGACACGCCTTCGAAATCCTGGTGATGCACAGTCAGTGCAACCTGATGCTGGCCCTTGCTGTTTGTGGATTTCGTCTGCAGTTTCAGCGACTGGCGGTCCTGATTGCCGTGTTTATGACCATTTTCTGTTACACGATTTCTGACGCAGCAGGGCTTCTTCCGCTGACAGTTCTGTTTGCCGTTGTAGCAGTCACCTGGCTGGTCGCTGCATGGTGGGAAACAGTCGACCGTCGCATCGTCTCCCCGGATCAGGGACGTCTCCCGAAAACGTGGCTGGTAACCGGCGCAATGTTACCTCTGCTGACGATGCTTGCCGCCGGTGGGTTCGGGGCAAATTCCGTTACAACAGCACTGGAAGGATTTATGCCCAGCTCGGGAGGCACGGGAAACTACGATCCGTTTTCCCGCGGCGGGGTCAACGACGGTGATGCTCTGATCGCCGGCAACAAGAACATCAAAAGTTTTGCCCCGATTGAAGATGCACCGTTTGTGGACAGTGTCAAGCCTTCACTGTACGACGTATTAGACGACCAGTTTGATGGTCCCGCTAAAAAGATCAAAAACCAACAGCGGGCCATCGCTCTACCTCCGGAGATGATGAAACATATTCACCGGAAAATGGCAGAGGCTCGTCAGGCCGGTCGGGAATTTTCTCTGCTGCGGAGCGAAAAGCAGGCGAACGATGATCCCATCGGTGATCTAAAAACTCACGCATTGTTCTACGTCGCCGGTCGAACACCTGTGCATCTGAGAATGGAAGTTTACGATTTGTTTGATGGAGTGGAATGGGCCCCCTACGACACCGATCAGGTCGACGGCCTGCAGATGACAGAAATGGACGACCGATTCTGGCTGGGGATCCCTCAGAGTGGAAAAGGTTTTGAGTTGTTTTCCGGAACTGCCACGCACAGCATCAAGAACGCGAACCTTGACGGGAACACAGTCCCAACCCCTCCCCATCCGGTCGGTGTCAGTATTGATGAAGTCAATCGTTCTGACATGTACGTTGTCAGGGAAAACGGCATTGTGTCCCTGAACCGTAATTCTGTTCCGGCAATGACGTCCATTAATTTTGTATCACGTTGTGTGGACCGTAAAGAAATCGAAGCCAGTGATTGGATTTCCATAACACGCCACAACAGCGTTAGAACCGTAAATGAATTGTCTGTTTCGCTTCCTTACGTTGATAAAATCGAATCGATCCGCAGACTGGCGGTCCAACTTACAGATAAGTTACCGCGCGGCTGGACACAAATCGCAGAGGTCGAGAGATACCTGCGACAGAACTACAAGATTCACCGGGACACAAAAGCAACCGATCAAACCGCCCCGATCAATGAGTTTCTGTTTCAAACTCGCCGTGGTCCCGAATACCTGTTCGCCAGTTCTGCTGTCGTGATGCTCAGAACGCTCGGTTACCAAGCCCGCCTGGTCAGTGGTTTCTATGCCCGTCCGGATCGCTACGACAGCAAAAAACGCCACACACCGGTGTACGCAGAAGACGCTCACTTCTGGTGTGAAGTCTCTCTGGGAGCGGACTTGTGGCTGACGATCGAACCGTCGCCTGGATACGGAATCCTGCAGCCACCCCTGGGACTGGCCGCCAGATTGTGGAATCTGTTAGTGACCGTTGGCCAACTCGCTGCGGATAATGTCATACTGATTGTACTGCTGGCGGCGTTAACAGCAGGCGGCCTGTTCAACCGTCATAGAATTCAGGACCGGCTTCTGACATGGCGGTGGCAAACTGCGTCTCGAAAGCAGCCACGTCGTCGAGCTCTCGAGTTAGCACAGCTTGTGGATCACCGACTTCGCCTTGTCGGCATGACCCGCAAAGCCGGAACAACACTAAGACGCTGGTCAGGTCAACCGGTTCTGGCACCCGTGCGGCAGAACCTGACGCGTCTTGTTGACCTGGCCGACGAGGCAAAATATCGTCGAAGCACTCGCTACAGCATTGATACAAAAGAGCTTGAAGATCTGGCCAGGCAATTGAGTTACACCGAACTAAGAAAAATCCTTAACCGCTCCGCTGCAAACTCTGATAAGAGCCACGCGGTCTAGAACCAGGCAGACGACACGAAGATGACGGCGAATCTCACAGAAAAACCACAAACCGCCCCAAACCTGCAGACAGTCGAAGGTATACGCCAGCGACTGAACAGCTCACTGAAAGGCAAGGCCGATGTGATCGAAATGGTGCTGGTGTGTCTCCTTTCACGCGGACATCTGTTACTTGAAGACAAACCCGGCCTGGGTAAAACGACTTTGGCCAAAGCACTGGCAGAATCGATCGGAGGACATTTTGCCAGGGCTCAATGTACACCTGACCTGCTTCCCAGCGATATCACCGGGTTCAACATCTTTAACCAGAAGTCCCATGAGTTTGAGTTTCGTAAAGGGCCTGTGTTTGCCGAAATCCTGCTGGCGGATGAAATCAACCGGGCCACTCCGCGCACCCAGAGTGCATTACTGGAAGCGATGGCCGAACGTCAGGTCACAGTCGATACTCAGCGTTTTGATTTGAGCGATGAGTTCTTCGTAATCGCCACACAGAACCCGATTGATCAACATGGGACGTATCCGCTGCCTGAGGCGCAGCTCGACCGTTTCGCAATGAAACTCAGTGTGGGCTATCCGGCAACAGACGATGAGGTTCGTATGCTGCAGGAAGCCGTCTCGTCCGACCAAGACCGTGGAGTAGACAAGACTCCCTGCCTGGCCCCGGGACAGCTTCGGCAGCTTCAAAGGTGTGTC
Organism: Fuerstiella sp.; assembly: GCA_022447225.1. Lineage (NCBI taxonomy): Bacteria > Pseudomonadati > Planctomycetota > Planctomycetia > Planctomycetales > Planctomycetaceae > Fuerstiella > Fuerstiella sp. Next base: position 676,143 of record JAKVAZ010000006.1, read on the forward strand.
ACCAGTATTGCGGTGACAACGACCGTGCAGGATTACCTTGTTCGGATTGCGACCGAAACGCGTCGACACATGAGCATCGCTCTTGGCTTGAGTCCTCGAGGCCTTCTGACTCTGCAGCGAGCAGCTCAGGCCCGCGCATTTTTGTCCGGACGTGATTTTGTCACCCCGGATGATGTACTGGATGTCATCACCCCTGTTCTGAGTGTTCGTCTGGGACTGGAAATCCGCGAAGCACATCGTGTAACCCAGGAAGTTCTCGACGCAGTGACTGTTCCCACCTATTCCGAGAAATAACAACCATGCACAAATTATTCGTAGCAGCTAGCGTTTTGTCTGTGTTGCTCCCGTCCGGTTGCTCCGGTCCGGATGTTCCCGTAACCACAGATATGCATGAAGACTTCACTCATGATCATAAGCACCGACACGAGGACAATGATAATCATGAGCACGAACACGAAGACGACATTCAGGGTTCCCATTCTCACGGCCACTCCCACGGTCACCGACACGGCCAGCCGCTTCACGGCGGACGTATCGTCTCCATCGGACATACTCATCACAAAGACGGATCAACTCACTTTCATGCTGAGGTCCTGCCTCTGACCGATAATACAATTCACTGTTTTCTGCAGACAGAAACCAAAGACGGAGAAACCGTCGACTACTGCATCAAGGAACCGGAAATCGAAGCCCTGCTAAGTATTAAGGGCATGGAATGGACCAGTCATAACCTTAATTTTATCGCAGTGAATGAAGGCGAGAGTGCCGAATTCGTCATGGAACTCCCGGAAAAACTCGCCAACGATTCTGAATTTTCTGTGGTCATCCCCAAAATCGAACTCGGTGGACAACGACAGAACTTCGGCTTCAAGATCACCCGCGAATCGGTTGCTGAAGCTGAATCCACTGATGAATCCGTCTCGAAGGAGACACATAGTGAATGAGATTCCACTGCTGGCAGACGGAGTCGGATATATCGGTTTTTTTTCCGACTTCAACACAACCTTCTGGAGTGGCGTTCTTCGAATCGCCTACGCCATGGTCGCCGCAGCGCCGTTTCTTATGGCAGGTGTGCTGGCGGCGGGGATTCTGCGAGGCATGGTGGGCACCGCACGAGTGCGGAAAATTCTGGGCGTGGGACACTGGAGTGGTCCGTTGCGTGCATGGGGCGTCGGTGTCCTGCTGCCAATTTGTTCGCTGGGCGCTTTACCTGTTGCCAGAGAATTGCGTCGAGCCGGTATTCCCAGTGGCACTGTGCTGAGCTTCGTACTGGTCGCCCCCGTTCTGAATCCCGTGTCGATTGTCTACGGGTTGAGTCATATTGAACCGGTCACCCTGATCTATTTTGCAATCGGTACGTTTGTGGTTTCGACGGGCATTGGGATGGTCTGGAACTGGTGCGTCGCAGGTCAAAAGGATGTGACTCCGGACAATCCGGAACAGCCCCCGCGACACAGTCTGCACCGCGTCGCCGTTGTTGGCGACACTGCTGCCCGATCGTTGTTTGGCCCCACCATGTTTGATTACGGACTGGCGTTGCTGGCCGTTGGATTTCTGGGCGCGTTCCTGCCACACGGCATACTGCAGACGGGCATGACCAGAGACAACATTTTTGCACCTGTCATCATGGGACTGGTAGCAATTCCTGTCTACGTCACGCCGACCGATGTCATGATGCACTTCGGGCATATCGTTCGCGACGGTTATTCGCTCGGCGCGGCTTTTGCCCTGATTGTATTGGGAGCCGGAGCCAATGTGGGAGTCGCAAACTGGCTGCGTCGTGACTATGGCTTTCGACCTCTGATGCTGTTTGTCGGGCTGCTGATCGGCTCAACACTGGTTATCGGATTCACGGCCGACCGAACCATCGTTCACGGCAACGCGACCATGGAAGATCACACTCATGCCTTTGATTCTTTTACCCGAGTTTCCAAAATTTCATCTGATGAAGCGGGACTCACATGGGTCGTGAAGAAAGTTCGTGAATCGATTCAAAAGCACGAAACCGCAGGTATGGCCGAAGTTGTTGGTTTGTGCCTGCTGGGACTGATCTTCACTGCCGGACTGATATTGAGACTGACCGGTGATCGCTTCAGCGTTGAACACCTGCTGCAGCCGAGTGGCGATACCAATGAAAAGACCGCCCCGTCATGGGACCCAACCCTGACACCCAAACAACTGGTACTGATCAGTGCGGGAGGAGTGGTCATTCTGGCAGGCATCGGCCTGTACGTGTTCTACCCGGACCCCGAGACACTCATGGATGAGATGCGGATGATCCGGGTGGAAGCGTATGACGCAGTGCGCGCGGAAGACACAAACGAATTTCAGCGACGAATCGCCCAGTGGCGACGCCAGGCTGAAAAGCTTCCCACGAGCAACCTGATACGCGGACAAAGCGTGACAGACCGGATGCGGGAAAACCTGTCTGAGCTTCTGTACGGACTCGAGACACTGGAAGACCATATGGCCAGTCGTCGTTTTGACGATGCGAAGATGATGAAAACCTATATAGAACGACTGTTTCGCGAATGCTGTGATGAGTTTAATCAAGTCGCAGTAAAACCAAACTGACCCGGCCGACAGGCCCCTGCCCCCTGGAGAAAAACATGTCACATTCGATTCAGCGCCCTTTACGCGGTTTTACTATAATCGAATTGTTGGTCGTGATATCCATCATCGCGATCCTGGTTGCTTTACTGCTTCCCGCGGTGCAGCAGTCCCGTGAAGCGGCACGCCGTTTAACGTGCAAAAACAATCTGAAGCAGATTGCTCTGGCGATGCACAACTACGAGTCGGCTTCCGGCATCCTGCCACCTGGCTACATTCATAAATTCGGCCCTTCCGGTTCCCCTCAAGAACAGGCCAATCATGCGGGTCTGGCATGGGGAACAATGCTGCTGCCACAACTTGAACAAACAGCACTCTATGATCAGTTTAACGCGAAAATTCCCGTCTGGGACGTCGGCAATCTCAGTCCACGACAGACGCATCTTCCCGTATTCCTGTGCCCTTCCGATGTGTACTCCGCAAACACCTTCGTCGTGCGTGATGAAACCAGCAGTCCTGTGGAACAATATGCCTCAGCCAGTTACGCAGCAAACTGGGGACCGTCTGATGCAACCGTCAATCTGGATGACACGCCATTGAACAGCCAGGGAGTGTTCTATCGAAACAGCAGCACTCGCGTTCGTGACATTGCCGACGGACTGTCTAACACGCTGGCAATTGGTGAGCGAACCAATGGTCCCATTCCCGGCGGTACCACCACTGGTGGTCACGCGGTCTTCGAAACAGCCTGGTCGGCGGCAGTGCGAGACGTAAATGATCCTGCCGATGACCATGGACATATGGTGCTGTTTGAAACCCAATTCCGACCGAATCAGCCGGGTGGTGACGACAAAGGACTCTCTGCGCCTCACAATGGAACGGCTCAGTTTGCTCTGTGTGACGGCTCGGTCCGGGGGATCAGCGAAAACATTGACGGAACGCTTTATAATGCCCTGGCAACTCGATCAGGAGGAGAAATCATTGGAGAGTTTTAACGCTCTTTTCCTTCGCTGGATTGAAAGAACGTGCGTCGGACAGCAACACCGGCCATGCACAGACGAGCGGCAGGTCTCGGTCTGGAATCATCCCTTCAATCACGAATTGTCGCGAATCGTGATTGTCGGGATAAGTACGTTAGGTTCTGTAGGATTCTAAACGACCCGAAACAGGTTCGAGGTTTCAGTCAATCCTGATGATGAGTTAAGTCCGGTTGCAGCGGTGGCCGGCTCACAGTTCCCGGCAATTCTGTTCTACTTTGTACCTAATGAATCCGGCCTTTTGGTAAGTGGGAAGAGCAGCGGGATGATCCAGCGAGCAGGTGTGCAGCCAGAACCGTGCAGGCGGACGGTTCCACACTCTGTCGATCGTCCACTGCAGAAACCAGGTTCCCAGTCCCTGGCCGATGAATCCGGACATCAGACCGAACTGCGTCAATTCCACTTCGGGTGGCCGGCGACAATCCAGTTCGGCAAAGCCGGCCGGTGCTCCATCAACGTGCAGTACATACAGTTCGTTCTGCGGGTCATCCAGGATAGCTGCCAGATCGTGGTCAGTCAGTTTCCGGCGGCTCAGCCATTTGTATTCCTTTCCCACCGCATCATAAAGTGACCGGTAGTACGTCACAGTCGGTGCCGGCACGTGCCGTACAGTAAGACCTTCCCGTGGTGGTCGCATGTCCAGCCGTGGTCGGGCAAACATTTCGAGGTAGTAAACGGTAACGTCTGTCAGTTGTGTTTCGCGGACCAGTTGTTCGCACGCTTCCAGCATCGCCTGCAGTGGTTGAGGATCAGACAAAAAATGGTCTTTCCCCACGTCGATCAGCACCTCCGGAGACAGCCCGCTGTTTTTCACAAGTTGTTCTGAAAAGGAAAACGGCACCACATCGTCGGATCTTGAATGCAGAATGATGGTTCTGTTGCCGGTGATTTGTACATTCCCAAAACGGTTCCACCCGGGACACATCAACACCCGCGGTGACTGGTCAACATCGATGTTGATGGCCACAGCTCCCCCACGGGACAAGCCAACGACAACGTCAGGCTGATGTTCGTCGAATGCCTGCTGAGCGATACGTACGGCGGTTGCAAAATCATCGTCATCCAGTGGTGGTTCGATCACCTGGTGGCCATGCTGTCGGAGGAAGGTCGGTTTTACGCCATCCGGTTTGCCATGCCAGCCGGTAAGAAAGAGAATCTTCACAAGTAACGCCCCTGCTTTTGTCTTCGCTGGGTCTGCCGCATCAATGCCTCCGTTAGAAATGGCCCTGGTCAAACATGACTCACGGATTCTCCGAAGATTTCAACGTAGAATCGGCAGAAGCAAGGCGTCGAGCCAGTAACTCCAGCACAGACCGTGCAGCCCCCGGGTTTTCGGTAAGCTGCTTATTAAAGGCTTCGCGACTGAGCATCATCACCCACGTATCGCGGATCGATTCCACGTTGGCCGTGCGACACTGATCTGTCAGTATGGCGATTTCTCCTACGATCTCACCGGGGCCGGGCTGCGACAGTTCCCGACCTTCCCTATTGGTAACACGCAGTTTTCCGTCGACGACCACGTACACAGAGTCCGCACGGTCACCAATCTGACACAGCATCTCACCACGCCGAAACAGACTGCGTTCGAACTCATAAAACACATGTTCAATATGCTGTTTGCGGATAAAATTCTGAAACCGCGGGTTCAGGTGATCCAGATTGATAACCAACGGCTGAACCGTCACCCCTCGTTGCCGATGCAGAAACTCCTGACCAATAAACTGCCAGCCGCTTTTTTTTAAAAAGCCTGCAATTTCAGGATTGGCTGCGCCCGTTAAATGGGTCAGTTCGCGCTGAAGACACCAAGCGTATCCCATGGAAATCATAGCGACCGTCAGCCCGGGCACGGATCGGTGATCTTTGTGAACCACCAGCTGACCGGCGGAACCAATCCGACCGTCCGCAGGCAGGTAAGGTGTAAAATCAAACCAGTCATCTGCAGACGCACCGGCCTCAGAATATTCCATAAACCGAACGGTGCCGATAATCTCGTCAGCAACCCGGGCCACAATGTTGACCACCCCGGGAAATGCGTCGAAACGATCGACGAAACGTCCGGAGCCGGTAGCATCGAAGATGCCTTCTTCTGTAAAAACATCGTGGCGCAGTCGAAAGACAGCATCCAGCTCAGCCGGTGTCGTCGCCTTGCCAATCCGAATACTCATCAAATGTCTCCGGGTGGCCCTGAACTGACACAATAACCGAATGGCAGTCGCCCGCTGCGACAGGAAGCAGCCGGACTTCGGTGAAGTCGAAACAGCAGCAGAGGCACACGTCCGCCGACTTTGGGAAAAAACTCAAGTAGCTGCCGGAACAGTAAATCAACCGTCTGAGATTCACTGTCCTCGTAGACTGCCGGCCGTGTTGTGAGCAGCCGTGCCATAAATAACAGCGATCCTACCGGCTGAAAACCAAGATTAAGTGCAGTGGATTCCAGCCAGATGCGCTGCATGGCACTGCCACCCTGAATCACAGTTGCTGCGTCACTGTCACAAAGCGTCAAAAGTCCCAATGCCGACGACGTTGCAACAGCATCGCGAGTCAGTTCCGTGAGTCGTGATCCTCCTCCGGTTGCCGCAACTTCACGTCGCACCTCCGCCCGAGACATCATTCGCAGCACCACGTCCGTGGTGGCCGAGACTTCGCATGTTTCCACTGCAATCCCGGTGTCGACACTAGAACTAGGCTGAAAATGAAGTTCTTCCATCATTTCCTGTCCCAGTTCCGGATTAAGAATTCGTATCAGGTCACTGCGTCCAAGAATTTCTCCGAGCTGACCCAGGGCACGCGGTTCGGTGATTAAATCCAGTTGTTCCGTGCCTCCCGTCAGGCTTTCTGTCAGGATACCTGTTTCAATTTCTGTTAACGGAGTACTGTTCGTAACACGGCGATTTGTATGACGCTGATAAAGTGAAGCATGTAAACGTCTCAGCGGGATGTCATCTTCGTCTGCAGCAGCCACTACAGCAAGTTGTGCTGCAACGGACGTTGGGGGAGCAACAGGCAACAGCGACACCTGCAGACGATGATCACGATGAACGCAGCCCACTCTCATATTTTCAAGACACGCACCCAATGCGGCCAGTGCAGCGGTCCGATCCGAATCGAGAACACTTTTGGCTCGCTCGGAATGCATGGTCAGCCAGATGTTGTCTCCATCGACATAAAACTGCCACGGCTGAGTGTTTCCTCCCGAAGGTGCCATACAGCCCTCACGAATGATGTCCTTCAGTAACGGGCTGAGCAGCGGTTCGGCCGGCGGCGTCCGATTTGCCGGTATTCCGGCAGTCTTTGGCACAGTCCATTCCGCTTTTCGGAATTTTTCCTGCAAAGCAATGGTGCGACGTCCTGACAAAAGGTTGTGCCCTAAGGCAAGTTGTCGCACAGCCACGGTCACACTGGCCCCGCCCAGCACAACGTCAGACGCCAGTTGTGGCCAAGTCACAATTTGCTGCCCGATTTCCAGCATGGATGCACCCAGTCGCGGTGACACGGTCTGAGTGTCCACAAAATTCACGATGTGTCGAATCTTCTCCTCATCAGAAAGGGATTTCAAAGCAACACTGTCGATCGGGGGCAACAGACCATGTAGCAGCGGACGATCTGGTTCCTGATCAAAACGTTCAATATCAAGCATGCCCCGGTCACTGGTTTCCATCAGCACCGGAATCCCCAAAAACCTGGCACGCTCCCTCAGCAGTACCTTGATGTCTACGCTGTCACACTCTTCGATCAGAAAATCAAGTTGCGCATCCCCCGAAAGAAACGAATCGACGTTTCCCGCATGAATGCCGTCTGTGTACAGACTGATCTGAATCCACGGATCGATTTCAAGGATCTGCCGGGCAGCCAGGACTGCCTTCGGAAGCCCCAGCTCATGAATCCCGGCACGAAGTCGGTTCATATTGGTGAGTTCCAGATGATCAAAATCAGCGAGTTTGAAGTGTCCGCCAACACCCTCCATTGCCAGAGTGACGGCAATGGCGTTCCCCACAGACAGTCCCACAACACCAATTGTTTTGTCTGCCAGTTGCCGCTGTTCTTTCGAGGTGATTTTATTTCTGTTTCGATCGAGACGAACCTCTCTGTATTCATGCGGATCAAGCAGGTGTACTAACTGACCTGACCATGGATAAAAAACCCAGCGTCCGCAATGTTCTGCTGACCTGCCGTCAAGGTACGTTTTGACAAGAGATTCGAGCGTCTGCTGACGCTGCCCTGCAGGAAGACGACGGACCTGTGGGTTACGGGATTCGACGAGACCGAGGAGTTGATTCAGCAGAGTGTCATGAACAGCCCAGACCTGGTCGCTGTTTCTGAGATCGGCAAGCTGTTTTTGTTCTTCCGGAATCGATGGATCGAATACCAGCGTTTTCCAGGCGGCATCACCGGTCACATTGATCTCCTTCAGTCTTCAACACGCAACACACCTGTTTGAATCGGTCCGGCAGTTACCTAAGTATGAGCGGGTCGCCGCGAGTTTTGCAGATTACTCAAACCGAGACTGAGACGTGAGTCAAACATTCAGAAATTTCTGCAGGCCGTGACAGAGTTCACAAAACCACAGATCCCTCTCCACGAATGCCAAAGAGAGTTCCACCCGGCTTTCCATCACAGTCAGGAGAACCAAAGACGATTTCATATGACCTTATTTTCCGATTCATCCATTGACGGGCTCACTGGTGCATAATTGATCCAGACAGCATGGTGCCGTTGCCATCTGCTGCATTAAAGTTGGCAGACAGCTGCCGCGGAATTTCAGTTGTGGCAAATATTACAGCGCAATCACAACCGGCTGATTCAATACACGCTGCATTCAGAATGCTGTGGACTCTGAGAATCTCCTGGTTGATTGGCTCAAAGAAATTGCGGTGTCGTTCACCGGGGAGGGCCAGATGAGATCCGGCCACTATCACAGGATATGCCCTGTGCTCCGCATACCGATCACTACAACAATGTCATTGGGAGTCATGACTCGCGCCGGCTGCTGACGCAAACATGATCAATCAACCGACAGTACGTATCAACACCACGTTTGAGCTGATCCAGCGCGATCCATTCATCGACGGTATGTGCCTGAGCGATGTTTCCGGGGCCACAAACGATCAGCTGTTTCATCTTTTTGCGGAAGGCCACACCGTCGGTCCCGTACGGCACCGTGGTGGGTCTTCTGCTCCCGGTGATCTTCAGCGCGGTACGTACCAACGGTGAATCCGGTGGTGTGTACAGGCCTTCAGTACGTTTCAACAGCTGGTACCTGAGTCCGTATTTGCGAGCAATCCTTTTGGTGCGTTCGATCAGTGGCGTAACATCCACGCCGGGCATTAGTCGGTAACTAATGCGGCAGACACTTTGCACCGGGGATATATTCGTAGCGGTATTGTGATCATTGATGCCGATTGACCATTCTGAGTGGGCCGGTTTGAATTCCTCATTGCGGTAACGTCGGGAAGTCAGTGCAAGATCGTTGATTTTCTTCATCTCCACCAGAAACGGGATCATTTTGAGATTGGCGTTGGTGCCCTTCAGTGTGCTCGTGTGCGCAGCACGGCCTTTGGAGACCACGCGGATCGCCAGACCGCCTTTATGTGCATACACCACACGTAAACCCGTTGGTTCACAGATAACTCCACAGCCTTTCCTGGCCTCGTCAAAAAGTTTCGATCGTCTGGTAACGTCTTCTGCACCACGTCCGTTTATCTCCTCATCGGCGGTGACAACGATGTAAACAGGTGCGGTCAGATCCTTCGCGCTGAACTGTCCCGCGGCGCATATCGACGCTGCCAGAGGCCCCTTCATGTCAGCAGAACCACGTCCGTAGAGTCTTCCCCTGCTGACACGTCCCCGGAACGGGCGGTCCGTCCAGTCCTCCACGTTGTCCGCGGGAACGACGTCGTCATGACTCATCAGCGTGAGGCCTCCGGTTCCTCTTCCCAGTTTGCCCACGATGGAAAGTTTCTCCACACCATTCACGTCGGTGTATCGCAGCTCCTCGACTTTGAATCCGAGCGATCTGAGAACCTTGGCGATATAGCGGGTCACCGGCACGTTTGTCAGCCGGCTGACTGAGTTGAAACCGACCAGTTCCGTGGTGAGTCGGACAACGTCAAGGGACATGGAACCGTTCCCCTTTCGAATGTTTTGACAGGCATCCTGTTCGCTCCGGTAAATATCGACTGCAAAAAACTTCTGTCACACAAATGCAGTTCACGTCACTTACCTGCGAATCCGAAAGTCCACAAAGTCTTCCGATGTCTGCAAGCGTTCTGATTCCACTGCAGCGATACCGGAGCCAAAATGATCAGAAATTTCCGCCAGCAGATTTCCCAGAACTGTCTCTGTTCCGCAGACTGTGAGTTCGACACGACCGTCACTGAGATTTCGTACAAATCCGGTCACCGGAAGAGGACCGGTCAGCTTCTTCACCGTCCAACGAAACCCGACTCCCTGAACCCGTCCGGCGAACAGCACTCGTCGTGTTATCGACTCTTCACTCACATGAATTCCTGCACCTCAGTTGTTTGATAACATTCGGATTGACGGGAACACCAGTCTCTCCTGCAGCTTCAACCAGTACACAACGTGTACCACTGCATACGACCCCAGTCAACCGGATCCAAGCGACGTATTCAGCGATTCCAGCCCCTCATTTTCTCAAACGAACGTTTTGACAAGGAATGTGACTCTCCTGCTTGTCGGACTAAATTGGAACAGGAAAAACGTGTGGAAGTAAGTCAGGTACAGATCGGACGATCCGTTTTTTCTAAGTAACTTTGGCAGCGCCTGTGCGAGACCTGAGCTTTCAGCATCATCAAAAGCTCAGAGATTCAGGACCGATGCGTTTCAACACGGATTCAATCTCGTCCCGAATCCGATCACACGGAATGACGACCGCAACAACGCGGTTCGGTCCGGGCTCTCGTCCGACCCGCCGTTCCAGCATTACGAAAGCCAATTTTTAACATTTAAGAATGAATCAGGCATGGAGTGCGGTACCACCATTACGCAGAACCAGTTCTGTTTGTCCGATGATCCCTGGATCGATTCCGGACATTCGCATGTGTTCCACCGTTCGGTCAATATTGTAAGTCACTCGATGAAATTCGACCTTGCCATCCTCGATGACAGCGTAAGCCGCCCTCGGATCTCCATCGCGGGGTTGCCCAACACTTCCCGGATTAATGATCTGCATACCGTCAACGTCCAGGTGCATGGGCACGTGTGTGTGTCCCACGCACACAAAATCCACATCGATGTGGGTCAGTCGCACTTTCCACTGCTCCGCAGATTCATCCACGTACTCATCCAGAGGATCTCGCGGACTGGCGTGCACCAAAAGGTAGCGGAGTCCGCCCACTGTCACATATTCTGTGACGGGCATACGGGCCAACCACGTCAGATGTTCATCCGACATCACGCGCAAATGATGTTGTCGCATCGCTGCCGAAATCCTACGAAATGTGCCGGCAGGCCTTACCAGAACACGTTGGGCCAGACAATGGTCGTGATTGCCCCGAATCCAGTGAGTCGCATGCTGCTGAACCCATTGCAGGCAGGGCAATGGATCCGTAGCGTAATCCACAAGATCACCCAGAAAAAAACAGGCGTCAAATTCTTCGTCTATGGCTGCAAGTGCGGGCCAGTTTGAGTGAATATCGGCAAGCAGGAGAATTCGCATTCCCGGGGTCAATTCGGTTAGTTTGTACCGTGATACGAATGAACGACCGGAATAGTGTCGCAGGAGGGATTCCTGAACACACGCAAGGAATCACAATTCCGAACCGACATTCCGGCATCCTCACCTCAGGCTGAAATCCTCAGGGCAGCATTGATTGTGAAGCTTTTTGTCGCTAAATTGCCTGACTTCCTCTGTAATCCCTCCGAGGACTTGGAATTTTCAGTCTTCGGTCCAGGGATGGGCGGTCTTTACCGAAGCGGGGAGCAGGTGGGTACATTCAATGAATTCTGCCCCTCCTCCAGACGCTGTTGAAGTCAGTCCAGTCAACGTTTTTGCCATCTGAACCTTTTAACTGCCGTGGCATTTTGTACTCACCTGCTGTGGGTGGCAAATGTTCCGGATGTCGTTTCCGGCCAACGCAGTTGGAATCGATTGTCAGAAAGAAAGTATATCAGCGATGCCAATGCTCGCTAAAACATGGATGTCCACCAAAGAACAGGCGCCTGAAGCCCGAGAGTGGTTCACGGTAGACGCCGACGGTTTGATTGTGGGACGACTCGCTACACAACTGGCAACTGTGCTGATGGGAAAGCACAAGGCTACGTATACGCCGCACGTTGACTGTGGAGACGGAATTATCGTCACCAATGTGGAACGAGTGCGTTTCTCAGGGAGTGCGGCAGAACACCCAAAAATCCCGTATTACTCCACAAAAATGGCCAGCAAAGAGTACCAAACTTATAGTGGATATCCGAGTGGTCAGCGGATACGGACAGCTGCTCAGATCTGGGAGCGGCATCCTGAACGTATTCTCCGTGAAGCGGTTCGGCGTATGTTGCCCAAGAATCGTCTCGGTCGTCAGATGCTGAAGAAACTGAAGCTCTACGCTGGTCCGGAACACCCTCATCAGGCTCAGCAGGCCCGTCCGCTTCCCGAATATTTGATGCCAAAGCAGAAAACAAAGAAGTAAAGCCGATAATTGCACAGCCTCTGGCAAATCAGCAGTTTTCAGCTCACGTCCATTTCCAATTTCACCACAGGTGATCTTCCCCTATGAGTTCAGATTCCACACCAACCGAAGAAGAAGCAGACAAACCGGCTGAGGAAGTTGCCACTCAGGTTGACGAATCGGCCGCTGAAACACCGGTGGAAACCGTCGCGACTCCCGAGGCCGATACTGTCGCTCAGGTTGGCGAGTCAGACAGTGGTAGCCCGGCGGAAGACGTAGCGACTGAGGTCGAGGAACCGGCTGTCATCGAAGAGCCCGGACTGCAAGAACCGGAGGTAGTCGCTGCTTCGGAAGAAGAGTCAACCATTCCCGAAATCACACTGGGAAGCGGAGACCCTGCTGATTCCTCGGTGGATCCGGATTACGTACCGGTTCTCCGCGGCAAGATCGATCGATTCGGCGTGGCAATGGGTACCGGGCGCCGAAAAACATCGGTGGCGCGTGTTCGCATCAAGCAGGGCCAGGGCGAATTTCTGGTCAATGGCCGATCGCTTGATACGTATTTTGGAGTACTACGCGATCGTGAGATGGTTCTGGCACCATTGAAACTGACGGACAAGCTGGGAAAGGTTGACGTTTCTGTTCGAGTCAGGGGGGGCGGAACAACCGGTCAGACGGGTGCGGTGCTGCTGGGGATTTCTCGTGCCCTGGAGGTAGTGGAACCGGCCCTGCACCACAAGTTGTCGGAAGCCGGATTTCTCACCCGCGACGGCCGCATGGTGGAACGCAAAAAGTACGGTTTACGGAAAGCTCGCAGAAGCTACCAGTTCTCCAAACGTTGATCGCGAGCGTCCTGTGCTTCACAACAGGAAAATGGTTTCATTTTCCGACTGCCGCAGCCAAAACAATGGATCGGTAACCAATCCCTGCTGAATCTGATTTCAGCAGGGATTTTGCATTATCAGGAGATTGCATCAGATTCGGGTGACTTCCTCACCCGAATCTGACGGTGATGGCCTCCCCCTGTTGCACACTGTGCTGATTCGTCAGGCGATGTCGTTGCAGTAAATAAGCCTGCTTTGCAGTCGTCGAGAAGAGATCCGCAATGGTCGACTACTTTAAATCTCTCATTCAGCCGGACATCAGGCAGATGGTCCGGGACCGCGACAAAGCTGGAATGGCTGCCCTGATTGAGGTGATGCATCCGGCGGTTGCGGCCTCAATTCTGGAAGACCTGTACGATGCTGAAGTCTGGGCAGTGCTTGACAATGCAACACTCCCCAATCGCGTCGAAATTTTTGAGTACGTTGCGCTGCGTCGACAGGAAGAACTCGTCAAACAACTGGACCAGCGACGCCTCTCAGAATTACTGGAAGAAATGTCGCCGGATGACCGCGTTGACCTGCTGTCACGAATGCCGTTGGAACGTGTCGAGGAACTCCTGCGTTTGATCGCTCAGGCCGAACGCAACGATATACGACGATTATTGTCGTACGACGAAAACACGGCCGGGGCGATTATGACGACTGAATATGCCTCACTTCCGGCCAATATCTCGGTAGCAGATGCATTGGGGCGTCTGCGTCAGCAGGCCCCGGACAGTGAAACCATTTATTACATCTATATTCTCAGTGACAGTCGCCGTCTGCAGGGACTCATCTCGCTCCGCGAACTGATCCTCGCTCGCGAAGATCAGCAGCTGGCCGACATCATGGAAACAGACGTTATTCGTATGCAGGCCAGCGAAGACCGTGAACATGTGGCTCAGGAGCTCGCACGGTATAACTTCATCGCTATGCCCATCGTGGATGATGAGGAACGGCTGGTGGGCATCGTCACACACGACGACGCAATCGATGTCGTCCAGGAAGAAGCAACAGAAGACGCGTACCGCCAAAGTGCTGTGGAGCCCCTGCGGGATGACTACGAAGATGCACCATTCCTGACGATTCTGTGGAATCGAGGTTTCTGGCTTTTGGCCCTGTCTTTGGTTGCCATCATGACAGCCGGTATGCTGGGACTGTACGAAAGGGCAACCACACACGGAATCCGAAATGCCCCTGAAGACCTTTCATCCATGCTCATTATTCTGTTTCTGCCCCTGGTCATGGCAAGCGGAGGGAACGCGGGCTCCCAGTCAGCGACACTGTTTATTCGTATGTTTGCGCTGCAGCCGGCGGACACTGCTGTGCCGGGCACTGAGTTTCGTGTGGACCGTCGACTGGTGCTGCGGGAACTCTTGATTGGACTGGCCCTCGGCGCCGTACTGGGGCTGCTGGACGCTCTGGTGGTCGCAGCAGGATACGGACTGGGCTGGTGGCCCTCAGCCGGCGCCAGCCAGGATTTGTGGAGGTCAATTGTGGTCGGCTTGACAGTCCTGCTGATCGTGTTGATCGGCACGGGAGCAGGTACGCTGCTGCCGATCCTGTTCCGTCGGTTCGGGATGGACCCGGCGATCATGTCGAATCCTCTGATCGCAGCAATCGTCGATGTTCTGGGAGTGGTGCTGTTCTACGAAGTGGCCATGGCAATTTTGTAGACCGACACGGTATCTGACTACAACCAAAGACTTATCAGCTGAATCACGAAAATCGCGGCCCCAATTGTCAATTTGATGAGCATTCCCAGCAATCGACCGCTCATCGCCGCCTGACTGATTTCCACACGCTGGCGGGAATCTGTGCCGGCCCAGGTCTCACCCAGCCAGGCACCGGCAAACGCGCCGAGTATTGCGCCTCCGATTGCTCCAAGAGCTGTACCAACCACAGGAACAGGAACTGCAAATGTTCCGACGACACTCAGCACAAATGACGCAACCAGAGACAACAGCATCGAGCGGCGCGTGGCCCCGGCCCTGGCCGCCCTGGCGGAACCGGCAACCAGTTCGATGATCTCACCGACAATAGCCAGTCCGGCAACAATCAGTACTGTCACCCAGTTGGGTCCGGCTTGAGCATCGCCGACAACCAGAAGAAACAGACAAAGAGCGGCAACCATGATCCAGTTACCAGGCAGCATCAGAAGATTCAGCGTAACGCTGATCGCATTGAGTGCAGTCAGCAAAGTGGCGGCAAGCCAATACGTCATAGCGTGTCCGGTTTATCCAAAGCATCCAACGAAGGCTGCCGGTACAGGTTTACCGCTGAAACAATAGCAGATTTAGCTGAATTCTCTGCGTGGTCCGCTGGAATGCTCTGAGCAACTGCAGCAGACAGCCCCGGAAATCTGTAACACTTCGTGCTTTAGAAAAACATTCCAATCTTCTGTGATTCCGCGCTGATGATTCGTTGAATCGTGAGCGTTTCTGCGGATTTTCTGTTCAGAAAAGACATGTTGACGCATTTTGCCGGTTTTCGTAAGTTCCGGACGTGCGATGCATCACGTCATCGCCTCCCTTCAAAACTCTCTCTCCTCACGAATGTACTGAGTCCGTCAAAGAAACTGCGATTCTAACCTCATCGAATCACGGTCTCTGGTCGCAGTAATTCATCTCAGATCATTCAATCTCTCAGTTCTCGTTGCCTGCCTGGTCTCACGACATCCACGGCGGCAGCATGGAGGCACTCTGATGAACCGTTTCCTTATGTTCTGTACCGGCCTGTTGATGATGTGCTCAATGACAGGATGCTGCCTGTTAGGTCATGGTTGCTGTGGCGGCGGTTACGGAGCGGGATATCCGTACGGTGGTGGTGGTGGTGCTTGCCCCGGAGGCGCATGCGGTGCTACGGGGCCTGGGTATCGGACGGCCTACGATCCGGCCTACCAGGCGGCATTCGCTCCAGGAACCACAACCGCCTTCGTCGATCCTGTTCCGACTTATTAGTCGCTCGTCCCTGCCGTAATGAGCAACGCGGTTGTTTTGCGAGGACCTGAACCGTGGTGCGCAAATCGCTGAACTGATGCACGCACATGGTTTGGGTCGCATAAACTCCAGGGCCGGTGCCCTGCTGAACAGCCCCGGTTTGAGAACCGGGGTGATGGTTGGATCGGCTACCCACTCTAATATCAGTGTTTTCAGGCGTCTCACGGTCAGATTTGGCAGGTGAGCGAATGGAACCGGCTGGCCCCGTCTGAGTGTGATCAGCCGGAAACAGGTCCATCCCGGATAACATTGGTTTGAGCAAACCGGTCAGACAACGACCTGAAGAAGATACACTGTTCTTCTGATTTTTGTTGTTCCACTCCCACGGGCGACTGTCTTCCGCACCGCACCGCAATTTGCGCTATCAGACGTGTTTAGGTCGAATAAGGTCAGCAAAACACGTCCTGCGTAAATTGGGTCGTCTGCACTGATTATCACCGGACACTTACCCCGTCCGTTGTGATTCGCAAGCGTCGGAATCCATACAGATAGTTTGTGTCCGGCCGCAGGAAACGGTAAATTTTGTTGTTTTGCTTTCCAGGCTCCGCTGGTCCGTCAGGTTGGCGTAAAACTTGCTGACAGTTCGGACACGAGTCGGAACATCACAATTTGACGTGTTCAAACAACACGGAAGGAATTGACGCCTGTGTCTGTGGTCAACTCAATGAATTTTGCTGAAATTCTCAGGGGCCGTGGCAATCTAACGCCGGAATCAGTGGACCAGCTTGAGAACGCTGTCGCAGGTCCGCAGATTTCTGACGTTCGCCAAGCCTTGACTGAAGTCAGCCGCGGAGTAGATCAGTCCGCGAGTGAAGATCTGCTGGCACGTCTGGGACTGGCTTCATTTTTGCTGGCACGCCACGAAGACGCGGACCATTTTCTGGGCGGCATTCAAAAGGACGGGCTGGCAATTTGCTACCATGCACACTCGCTGTCGTCGATGGAACGTCACGAGGACGCTGCACAACGATACGAAGACGCCGCAAAGGCGGGCTACGATCATATTGACGCCACGTTGCGCCAGGCCGGGTGCCTTCGAGCTCAGGGACGAATCGACGAAGCTGAGCAAATGCTGCGAAGTGTAGCAGCATCAGCCGCCAGTCGTGCGGAATATTCGTTTCAGATGGGTTGCATCTGGGCGGATCGCGGTGATGCTCTGACAGCTGTCGAATACTTCGAACGTGCAGTCGATATGGACGGACACCATGCGCGGGCCTTGTTCTGGCTGGCCGCTGAAAATTCGCTGCGAGGCAACGATGAAGAATCTATTAAGCTTTACGAGCGAAGTCTTTCCAGACCACCGTACTTCGTGGGTGCCCTGCTGAACCTGGGTCTGCTCTACGAGGATCACGAACGTTATCAGACAGCTGCGTTTTGTTTTCAGCGTGTACTGGAGTTTGATCCGACCAACGAACGGGCAATCCTGTACCTGAAGGACATCGAAGCCACGCACAATATGCACGTTAACGAAGAACAGGCTCGTCAGGAAGCTCGTATGAAGCAGCTTCTGGGTCGTCCTGTCACCGACTTCGAACTGTCGGTGCGAAGTCGTAACTGTCTGGGGGCGATGGACATCAATTCTCTGGGTGATCTGACAGAAATCAGCGAGCAGGAGCTACTCGCCGGGAAGAATTTCGGTGAAACCTCTTTAACCGAAATCCGCGAATTGCTGTCCGCTCACGGCCTGCACATCGGTCAGCATTTGCACAAGGTTCATTCACGCGAAACATTCACGGACCAGAATCTGACGCCGGAAGAACAGGCCATGATGAATCGGCCAATCAGCGATTTGAATCTGTCAGTCCGCTCGCGAAAATGCATGACAAGACTGGCCATTCAGACAATTGGTCAGATTCTTCAACGGACGCCGGACGAATTGCTGGCAAGCCGAAACTTCGGCGTTACCTCTTTGAACGAAATCCGCGCAAAACTGACTGAGATGGGGCTCAAACTGCGGAACGATTGATTCGGTCAGGCCGCGTTTGTTCGATTTGCCCGGGGCAGTAACGTTCCCGCGGGACTTTAACCCGGTGGTGTAATTGGTAGCACAACAGATTTTGATTCTGTTAGTTCAGGTTCAAGTCCTGGCCGGGTTAGTCTTCCACCTCCGTTTGATGCCTAAAAAATTCTGGCGAGCAGCGTTTTCCCAGGTTATCCGAGAAGTTCGCCCGCTCGTCTCTTCCTCGCTCTTCTCACCACTTCCCGCCGCTGCGGGGCCACTATGAGGGCCACTTTCAGAGTTGAATTGGTCGATGTCGTCATCTGCGGTATACCAGCTGAACTGAACAGAATACCGGTTGAATGGCCCTCGGCATGACAGGCCCTGAACCGGACCGTGGTCCAATCGCACTTCATCGAAAGACCAGTCAGTCGGCACTGTTGTTCGTAAACTCGACACTGGCGGACCGTATCGAAAGTCCGATCAGAGCATCGGCGGCGAGACAGAACACGGTGCTCAGTCGGTCATACAGGTAAACGATTCATTCCTTCGCGTTCGGTGAATTGCTGTTTCCTGGATCACGAAGTGTGAGCAGCCACGCTGTCAGGTCGGCCAGCTGTTCGGCACCGCTGAACTCGTAGCCCGACGGCATGACCGACTGTTTGAGTTTCCGGCGTTCCTCAATCAGACTGGCTCTGATCGTCACCTGAGTGCCGTCTGTGCGCAGGATCGTGATCTCAGAGTCGTTCTCCTGAATCACAGCACCTGTATATGTGATGCCGTCCGTGTCCACAAACACCTGCATTGTGTACCCCTCAGTGATGGCTGCACTCGGCTGAAGAATGGCCTGCACGATGTTTTCCGGTGTGAGCCGAATTCCCACGCCCGACAGATCCGGAGCTAATTCGCCACCTCTGCCGCGCACACGATGGCAGGCGGCACATCCGCCCCCGTGGATGGTATCGAAGAACATTTCCCGACCACGATCAGCCTGTGCCTGATCCAGTCTGTTCAGCACGTCCGTGACCGTTGATGCCTGCGGAACCGGTACGTCGATCGCCAGTCCAAAATGCGACGTCACCGCGAGCAGGTCTCGAAAGAGTCGCGCATTGGGAATCTCACACACTGCGTTCAGGACTTCAGTCAAACGTGTTTCCTGCCCAATAGTCGCGGGATCAAGTTTTCGGAGAAGTCGCAGGACGGTGCGACCGGTCACCGGCTGATCTCGGTCTTCCAGAACGGTCAGCAGAAATTCCAGAGCATCATGGCCAATGGACCACTCCTTCGGTAATGGCAGACCATTGATCGCCGTGAGGGCTCCGGGTACGTGTTCGTCATCGATATCAACATTCGCCAGCTGTTCAAAAAGGCGATTGGCAATCTCTGCTGAAAACCCGCCGACGGACGACAGAGTACGCGAAGTGGATCTCACACTGGATTCAGCCGATCTCAATTGCCGGACACGCCTTCGGTGCAGTCTTCTGATCCCCTCAACACCGGCACTCCGCAATGGCTCCGGTTCTCCGATCGCATCCCATATATCCGGAAACGCGTCCATCGTGGTTGCGGCAGAAGGCAGAATCAGAGCGCGTTCTTCACTGGTTGGCAAAGTCCGATAGAAGGTAAGTAACTGCTGTTGCTGTTCTCCCTCACTGACGGAGGCCCGTGAAATCATCTTCAGATACAGTCTGCGCAGGCTGGGTCGCGGCGTCTGGACTGCTCGACTGATCATCTGCTCAACAGGCATTGTCTGTTCCATCACAATCCGCAGGCGATCGTTGGTCAGTTTGGCCGGCGGAAGCGGATTCATTGCAAAGGTCAGGGCCCAACTCTGAACAGTCGGGTCACTTTCACGATCCAGCAGCTCCAGAACCTCCTGCTGCGTGACTTCATAGCCTTCCTGCAGTCCAAGCAGCGCTGCCAGCCGAACCCTTCCCTGGTTGTGATCCAGCAGAGCGCCGCGTATCTCCGGATCAGCCAGATCGCGCAACGCCTGCCATCCGGCATAAAACACCAGGCGTTCGTTTTCTTTGGCCAGTTGTTCCACAACGTTGTCGAACATCGAACTGAGCCGGGCCTGGTGAATGGCCTGGATGGATTCAAGGCGAATGCGTGGATCGCTGTCGCGCAACCCCTCCGAGGCTGCAGACTGGACTGCCTGATCGTTGCCGGTCCGCTGTGCCAGCCAGGCAAGAATTCTGATGGCCTGGATGCGAAGATTTCGCTTGCCCCGCGCTGAATGAAAACCAGTACCGGATTTAACCGACCGGGGGACGGCCCACTGTCTTATCGTCTCTGCCTGTTCGACAGCGGCATTGGCAATTCTGCCGAAAGCCCACATCGCCCAGGTCTGCTGACTCACTGAAAGTTTGTTGCCTGAGATTGCCTCAGCCAGTTCATCACGGATTGCCGGACCACGACGAACGAGTTCATCCTGAGCGTTGATACGACGGACGGGGAGTACGCCTGATTTGAAACTCGTGATTAACTGCGCAACCGTCTGCTGCGTCAGCGGCAGGACGGCAGACAAACTCAGCCGACTGTCCGGCGAATGAGTTACTCGAAAAACCCAACTGCCGTCGTCACCGGGTTCATAGTGATAATTCCCTCCCCAGCCGAGGGTATAAATTGCCCCGTCCGGGCCCACCGCCAAATCAGTGGGGCGATAGAGCATCCCCCCCTCCCGACGCTGAATGAACGGTTCAAGTGACCTGTCTGACGATGTCCGCAGCGCACCGTTCCAGTCCGGCCGGTAGACATAGGTGCCGAACATCCAGTCATTGAGGAAGAACACTCTGCGATATTCCGAAGGAAAGTTCTGATGATCGTACCACTCAAGTCCGGCCCACGACCCCGAGGTCAGCGGTCCACTGATCGGAACAGTGGGTAGATTCTCTTCACCGGTCCAGTGACTGCTGTAACGATGTCCCCAGCCGAAATGCGCGCCGTAAAACGGCATGATGATTCGGTCACCCTGCGTCTGATCATTGTCAGTGGCAAGCAGGTTAAAACCGCTGTCGATCGCAAGGTCCCACGGGTTACGCATCCCGCGTGATACGATTTCCAGGTCCGCACCCATCGGCTCGCATCGCAGAATTCCTCCTTCGCGGCCCCAGTCATCACGAAAGTCATGAAACGTCTTTTGATAGGTGTCTACTGTGTAGGTTTGCGGTTCAGGAATATCGGGTGCACCCGCGGGATGCACAACATCCCACAATTCCCGAAACGCCCTGGGAGCAACTCGTCCGTACTTTTCGGGATCATTGTGTCCTTTTGAATTCCCCTTGGACATATAGAGCCGTCCGTCAGGTCCCCAGACCAGCCCGTGCAGTGCGTGCTCGTGATTTCCCAGGTCGGTATAGACGACAATGTACTCATCAGCTTCGTCATCACCATCAAGATCACGGACCACGGTGAGCTCAGGTGAGTTAGCTACGTACAGGTCACGTCCCCTCCAGGCCAGCCCCTGAATACTGTTGAATCCTTTAGCAAACACCTGGCGGCGATCAGCAACACCGTCTGCATCGGTGTCCAGCAGCAGCACCACACTGTCGGATTCCTCAATCGCTGTGCTGAGGTGATACTGAGGCCCCTGTCCCACCATCATCCGTCCGTTTGCATCGAAACACAGTGCCGCAGGTTTGTAGATCAAAGGCTCCGAGGCGAAGACGGAAATCTCAAACCCATCAGGTACTTTTGGCAGTGACTCAGCTGACGGAAGGACGGTGCCGGTCTGGGCCATAACCATTGTGGCGGCTGCCCCGAATCGGAAAACACAGATCACCGCGAGGGAGGAACATAACAATTTCATGGTAATTCTTTTTGTAGCCGGTATCAGAAGTCACCTGATCGCTTTGCCTTCTGCATCAGATTCAAGCACTATATGAATTAGAATACCGGATTGGATCAGAGTTTTGGCGTTTGGGCAGGCTCACGACTGTCGGAAATGTCAATAGTCATCAGCTCGGTATCAGCCTCGTCCCTCTGCAAAACGAATGGTCAGAAGTGTGGTCGCGACTGCGTGCGGTCACGAAAACCTGAAAAACACCCGGACTGTAATCTTCCTGATTCTGCTTCCGGCAGTCTCATCATGAATTGTTTTGACCTCGAACGTGACATACGGAATGCACAGATGATCAAAAGTTTTGGAACCGTCACTACGACAGTCTGTCTGGCCGTCAGCCTCCTGCCGGCTGTGGCCGCTCAACCGCTTCAGATTGACTCGCCCATGGATCCGCCCGACTGGGCATTTGCCCAGTGGGCTCTGCTCGATTCGAACGTCGAAGCCGCATCCCTGGCCTCCGACCGCTACGTAGACAGCCGTGGCTGGTGCCGTATCACTCCAAACTGGGGTGCGGCCGATGGCGCGGATGACGTGACTGAAACGTACCGAGACCTGCCGATGATCTATATGCTCGGCGGATCACCAAAAATCCTGGCCCTGCATAACAAAATCTACGAAGGGCATCTCGACCAGTACACGGAAGCCCGTGAACCTCTTGTTGCCGCGGCAAAGGACGGAATGATGTATCGCGAATTCTGTCCTCAGCTCGACTGGGAACACACGGGTGAAGCAATGGTCCCCTGGTACTGGCACGGATTAGCAAGTCCGCGTGACCCGCGGTATCTGCGTCGCGCTCGTCGGTATGCCGGATTCTACATGGACGAGGATCCTGAAGCCCGGAACTACGACCCCGAACAAAAGCTCATCCGCAGT
Source organism: Fuerstiella sp. (assembly GCA_022447225.1). Lineage (NCBI taxonomy): Bacteria > Pseudomonadati > Planctomycetota > Planctomycetia > Planctomycetales > Planctomycetaceae > Fuerstiella > Fuerstiella sp. Next base: position 698,875 of record JAKVAZ010000006.1, read on the forward strand.
CTGTTCAACGGAAGTCGCGGACCGTTGATGACGATCGCAAAGGAGTATGAGTGGGGCGGTCATCCGCGGCCGCGTCACGATCCGCGGCCCGGACAGTTGCCACGTACCGAACGCTGGACGCGTCTGGGTTACACCGTCAGTCTGCGCGGTGATCACCCGCAAAATCTGTTGACAACGAATCTAGCGATGACGGCTTACATGCTGACAGGTGAGACAAAATATCGTGACTGGATTCTGGAGTATGCCGACGCCTGGGTAGAACGCGCAGAAAAGAATGGTGGAAACCTTCCCAGTAACATTGGTCTGGACGGCTCAATCGGCGGTGAGTGGGACGGCAAGTGGTGGGGCGGCGTCTACGGCTGGAATTTCCGGCCGAAGTCCGACGACGGCACGGAAAACCCGGGAAACAACTACGTGATGCGCGGGGCACGTATCGGATTCGGGATTGCCTTCCTGCTGACCGGCAACCACAAATACATCAACACACTGCGAAAGCAGATCGATAACATGTATGACCAAAAAAAAGTCATCGATGGCAGAGTCATGGTCCCGCACAAGTACGGTGAAAACGGGTGGTACGCATATATCGACAACAGTGTTCCCGCCGGGGGAAACGTCAATTTCTGGTCAATACCGGAATTGACCGACATTTATACCTGGACACTGGATGATTCGGATCTGCCGCGTATCGCAGAAGAACCCTGGGTTCAGTATTCCCGCGGTCAGGCGCCCGATTTTCCGATGCAGGCAATCGCTGCCGACTTCGCTGCAGTTCGAAGTCAGGTACAAAAAGTACGAGAGGATACCCGTACAACAGATACCCGCGGTTCATCGGACATGCCGGTCGTGACATCGGTCACCAGTCTGATCAATCTGATGCTGGGTGCCAACGACCCGGGCAGCGGCGGCAACGTGCTCCATGCTCAGGTACGCTACTTTGATGCCGAAGCAAGGCGGCCGGGTCTGCCCCGGGGAGTCGGTGCTCTGGTCGAACGAATCGGTCCGGAAGGAATTACGCTCGTACTGGTCAACACCAACCCGGTCGCGGACCGCAGGCTGGTTGTGCAGAGTGGTGCCTATGCGGAGCATGAATTTGTCAACGTTTCCCTGAACGGTAACGCTGTCGATGTTGGCGACTCTCAGTTCACGGTGCATCTGGGTGCCGGTGCCGGTGCCCGACTTTCAATTCAGATGAATCGTTATGTGAATCCGCCGACGTTTACCTGGCCGTGGAATCGCTAAGCAGAACCGGGAAACAATGCCATGGTCAATGCGAATGAACCTCTGTGTACAGGAATCACGGCCCCCAGCGTCTGGACTGCAGCATGAATTCCCATTTAACGATTGATCAGCTGAACAATGGCCTTTCTGAAATCCGGCGGTCGCCGGCAAATCATGGTGTTCTGCAGGCAATCGTAATTCGACCGGCGTCTGACGATCGCACGTCATTGACCGAATGCGAGATCAGCCCGGAACTCGGAGTACACGGGGACAACTGGGCTGAAGGATGCTGGATGTCGTTACCCGACGGCCGACCACATCCCGATGTTCAGGTTGCGATCATGAACTCGCGAGCCATCGAGCTGATCGCTCAGGGCCGGGAACACTGGCCGCTGGCCGGAGACAATCTGTACGTCGATCTGGATCTGGGTCGGGGCAACCTGCGGCCCGGCCAGCAACTTTCAGTGGGGTCGGCGGTCCTCGAAGTCACCGAAGTCCCTCACAATGGATGCCGGAAATTCTCTCAGCGATTTGGAGATGATGCTGTCAGTTTCGTGAATTCTGAACCAGGCAAAGAACAGAGACTCCGCGGGGTTTACGCGAGAGTGTTGCAGGCAGGTACGGTCCAGGTTGGAAACGTGATCCGAAAAATGGTTTCAGTGTGAGAGTCGTCACCTGTTAGAGACAGTTCAATTAACGAATCAAACATTGCGGCAATTCAGCGACAGACAGGACCAGGAAGTGGCAGAAAATCCACAGAGAATACTAATCACCGGCGGATACGGATGTATTGGCTCTGAAACAACTAAATGGCTGATCAGGAATACCACGGCCACAGTCGTCGTGTGCAGTCGCAAAGTCAGCGAAGTTCGCACTGAACGTGTCTTTCACGACGTGGACCGCTCAAGACTTTCCATTGTTGAAGTTGATGTGACCGACCAGGATCGTCTGGCACACGTGCTCAACGACCACGCAATCAGCCGTGTCGTGCACCTGGCGGCTCTGCAGACTCCGGACTGCGATGCGCACCGCGACCTTGGACTTCAGATCAATTTGGGCGGTACACAAAATCTGATTGAAGCCATGAAGGCCAGCGAACTGGTGTTCGAACGTTATATTTTTGCCAGCTCGATTGCGGTCTACGGACCGCGTGCCGCCTATCCGTCAGGGTGCGTGCCGATGCTCGCTGAACCGATGCCGGTTAATGTCTACGGGGCCTGGAAGCTGGCAGGTGAACAGATCTCACGATACTTTTGGGAAGACACGCACGTCCCAACTCTTTGTTTAAGACCCGGTGTACTGTTTGGCCCTGGGCGTGACGCGGGACTTACCGCCAGTCCTACCACGGCATTGAAGTGCGTGGCACTCGGACTGCCGTTTGAAATCCCGTTTTATTCACCACAGGACTATCTTTATGCTCCGGATGTCGGTGCTGCCTTTGGGAGTGCCGTCACTCAACCGTTCGACGGCTATGGTGTGTTCACCCTGCCAGGCCGGACACTTGAGACGCGGGAGATTGTCACGACGATGCGTCAGGCTGCAATCGACCTCGGAATGTCACAGAATTTCGGGATTACGATCGGTCAGAACGAAGTCCCGTTTATTTGTGATCTTGAGGACGAACTGTTTCAGGTAACATTTTCGGGTGTACGTCGTACACCGCTGGATCAGGCAATTCACGAGTCTCTGCAGGTATTCACGGATCAGGTACGCCGCGGCTGGCTGACCCGACAGAACCTTCCGAAATAGCGGCTGAGCTTCAATCACCGAATTGCACCGTAAACCGGCCAGCGCAGCACAACAGCTTGTGCGGCCCGTCAGCCGTAAAGTGCTTCCGGATGACCTGAACAGACAGGTGCCCTCGATTGTCGGAACAGACGCAAGTCCGCAGACTGCACGCTCAACATTGTTGTCGAATTCAAAGGAATATGAATCTGATGGATGACAGGTTGGAACGAAATACTGCCGGGATCCCGGTCCGGGAACTCGGCAGCACTGGATTGAAGGTGTCCGTCATTGGTTTTGGAGGCGGCCATTTCTGTCGGACCCATATTGATGAAGCGACTTCAGTGCGTCTGGTTCGCACCGCGATTGACAGGGGAGTGACATTTATCGACACCGCTTGGGAGTACCACGGCGGAGAATCCGAACGGAGAATCGGCAAGGCATTGCAGGGGTACCGTGACAACGTTGTCCTGATGACGAAAGTCTGTGGACGCAGCCGCGCTGCAGCCGAAGAAAACCTGCATGAAAGTCTTCGACGATTAAAAACAGACGTCATCGACGTGTGGCAGTTCCATGAAATGAACTATGACAATGATCCCGAATGGATCTGCGGTCGTGATGGCGCACTGGAAGCCGCGATAGCTGCTCGCAAAGCCGGTAAGGTGCGGTTCATCGGGTTCACCGGGCACAAGAGTCCGCATATCCTGCTAAACATGCTGAAACAGAATTTCGAGTGGGATACCTGTCAAATGCCGGTGAACGTCATGGACGCCCACTACCGCAGCTTTCAGCACGAAGTGCTTCCTGAACTGAATCGTCGAGGTATTGGATGTATCGGAATGAAAAGCCTTGGCGGCGATGGCCAGATGATTTCAGCAGGTCTCACACCGCAGCAGGCACGCGGTTATGCCCTGTCACTACCGATCAGCACACTGGTTTGCGGGATCGAATCGATCGACAACCTGCAACAGGACCTGCACATTGCCCAAAATTTGATACCGATGTCGCAAGAAGAAATGACCGTGATACGAGATCAGTTCAAAGATCAGGCAACAGACGGGCGACACGAACTGTTTAAGAGTACCCAATACTACGATTCATTAACGCACCGGGAGCAGCATGGTTTTCCGCCGGTGAGTACCGTGGGACCTGATTGAATTTTCGGAATCCTGCCCGATGATTGATCCCACCGACCGGTTTCGTTCCATGGATGTCAACATTGTGGATTGAATCACCGTCAGGTATTGGTAATCTGACTGTCAGATGTGGCGGGCCGGACCGATGGAAACGAATACGTGAGAGCAAATCCATGTCGGAACGCCTTGTCATCCGCTGTCCTGGCTGTGACCGTAAACTCGGACTCAAACAAAGAATGCTGGGGCAGCAGATCAAGTGTCCGGAGTGTGGAACCGCACTCAAAGCCAGAACATCGAAAACACAAACTTCAAATTCCGGTGATTTAGAACAGCAGCACACCCGTCGATCCGAGTCATCCGGTCGGTCTGCAGATGAGGAGAAATCGTCTCCACAGAAACGACGATCCAAACGTTCGTCGTCAACGTCGCTGTCAGGCAGTAATCCATCGAAGCAGGCAGATTCTTCCTCCCGGCAAAAGGTAAAACCTGCACCGGCCCCGATTGAAGAGGAATTCGCTGATGACGAGTGGTATAAACTCGATGACAACTACAGCGACTACGATGACTACAGCGATGACTTCCCGAATGAACTGTATGCTAACGACGCTGAGGAAAGCTGGCTGGACAACGACTACGGAGCAGATTGGAATTCTCCGGAGAGAGAGCCGACCGCAAACAAAAAACAAACGACGGAAGATCAGTCAGGCAACTCCTCCAGGAAGAGAAAACGCAAGTCAAAACGGCCTCGGTCGCGTCGAGGGCCGAAAAGCGTATTTGTATGGACTGGTGCCGGACTGTTTGCCGGAGCAATATCAGTCGCACTCACGGCAGCCATGGGATTTACGGGCATAGGATTCCTCATCTACGGTTCCTCTATCGTTGCGGCAGGCCTGATCGGTGGTGCTATTCGCGGAACGTCAGGAACCACATATGGCTGGGGACCGGGACTCGTCGCGGTTGCCATTGCTGTTCCGGCAATATTCCTCGGACGTGTTGGAGCCTATTTTGTGGATCCGGAACTTTCCAAATGGTTCGAAGAGGAGACCCCGGAACAGACGCTTCAAAACATCGATCGCGATACCTCTGACGATGGTATGATCGCAAATTTAATCCATCAGGAAGTTTCCGAGGACCTGGACTGGCTGAGAAACGAGGCTCTCACTCAGGTAACCATCTATTCAGAAGCCTACAAAGAAGCATGGACCAGCGACGATTTCGATGAAATGCCCGTCCCGTATCGTGAGCAGTTCAAAGAACCTGTTTGGGCAGAAGGTGAACGTCGATGGAATAAAATCCCGTCCGAAACTCGTACAGAACAGAAAGAATCGAGACGTCTTCAATTAATGCTGGACTATGACGTCATGGACCAGCAGTCCATGGATAATCTGCTGGTAAGGCGGACATCCGATGACGCAATGATTGAACGAATATCAGATGACGTGATTGACGATTCCGCGTGGGTCGCTGAATCCGGAGTGGCCTACGCCGTTATTGAGCGGCATCACGATCTGAACTTCAGCAGAACCACACCGGAAGCAAGAGTCCACCCGCTCGTCTGGGAGGAATCATCCAGACGCTGGTCAGAGTTGAATGAAGAGAGCAGAAAAAAAATTAAGAATGAGGTTGAGCTGGAACTCTATACAGACATTGAAATTGCAGCAGACGTGAAAGCAGCCTCTGGTACTTTCCGCATTGGCGCGGCGATTATCTTTGCCATTGTCAGCCTGGTCATGCCCATCATGCCAATCCTGTTTACGATTAGTGCGGTCGCCCTGGCCTTCTCCACTGGTTCGGGAATGGAGACCGGCTAGTCTACAATTTTTGCTGCGGAGCTTTTCAGTACGACGCCCGGATATGGTAATTTAGCTTTGGAATGACAGCGGTGTGGTTGTCGTGGCAGAGTTGATACAGTTCTGCAGTCTCGGCACCACAGCCGAAGAGATTGCAGAGATCAACAGTCGCGTCAATGCGTTGGTGACATTTCTGAACTGGCGACAATGAACTGCCCTGGCCGAATGTCTGCAACAATGTGTCTTCCCCCGGTCACATCCGTTTCCTGTCGTTTAAATCGTCCGCGGCTGTCACCTGTATTCTGACCAGTCAGTCCCAAACGCACGGAGCGCTTCGTGGCATCAATTCTGATTGCGGAAGATAGTGCGACGCAGGCGACACAAATCCGGTTGCTGCTGGAGCGTGACGGTCACTCTGTATTAATCGCGACTGACGGCAAACAGGCAACAGCGATACTTGCAGAGACTCTGCCGGACATCATCATCACCGATCTGAATATGCCGGAGATGGATGGTCTGGAACTTGTTGAGTTCGTTCGAACACACCATTCAGAGATCCCGATTGTATTGTTGACTGCCAACGGTACCGAAGACACCGCAGTCCAGGCACTCAGAAAGGGAGCGACCAGCTATCTCCCGAAACGCGAACTGTCCCGGTCACTGGTCAGTTCCGTATCTGAAATCATGGAACGGATCGAAGCGAGGCGCAGTCGCAGCAAAGTCATGGATGCATTAATCACAGCAGAGTCGACCTATGTCGTTCCCAATGATCATCGTTTCGCCGGTCAGGTGATCGCGCAGCTTGAAGAGCAGTTACGTACAATGAACTACAGCGATGCCACCGGTATGGTACGAATCAGCGTGGCGTTGCGGGAGGCCGTTACCAATGCGATCGACCATGGAAACCTGGAACTGGATTCTGAACTTCGTGAAGATGACGAGTCGGCATATACAAAACTGGGACAGCAGCGTGCGAGGCAGGAACCATGGATGGATCGACGGGTCACGGTAACGTCACGCGTGACACCAAACCAAGTATGTTACACCGTCAGTGATCAGGGGCCAGGATTCGACCCGTCGTCGCTGCCCGACCCGCTGGATCCGGAAAATCTTTTGCGGACTCACGGCCGTGGCCTGATGCTGATTCGCAATTTCATGGACGAGGTCATACACAACGACGCGGGGAATCAAATTACGATGATCAAGCATCGTGTATCTCTCAGGGAATGCGGTGTCTCCGAGTCTGACTCGTCGTGACCGCTGAATGTGCCGCCATTTCGCGGTACTCTTCAGGCCACTGAACAATTCATGGAGCATCGGGCAGTCCGGAACCGCATCCGCCCTGAGCAGTTGATCTGGACCGGCAGCAACATCCGTCAATTATTCCTGTAAACATCTGTCCCTCCCGCTAAGGCTCTGATCCATGACTGATTCCAAACCGCTCGACGGAAAATCTTTTCTGTGTTTTGTCGGTGATGCCTATGAAGATCTGGAACTGTGGTACCCGAAGCTGCGTCTGATCGAGGCCGGGGCTTCATTTGTAACGATCGGACAGGAGGCCGGAATCTGCTATCGGGGAAAAAATGGTTATCCCTGTACCTCAGACGCCGCCATTTCGGGAACCTGCACAGACAATTTTGACGGCCTGATTTGTGCCGGCGGCTGGATGCCGGACAAACTCCGCCGCGATCCCGAAGTCCTGAGAATCACTCGCGAGTTTGCAGCAGGCGGCAAACCGGTTGCCGCCATTTGCCACGGCGGCTGGATTCCGATATCAGCAAAAATTTACGAGGGCGTTCGAGTGACAGGTTCACCTGGGATCAAAGATGATTTGATCAACGCCGGAGCGGTCTTTGAAGACGCCGCCGTCATCGTCGATCGGCATTTTGTTTCCAGTCGCAAACCGGATGATCTTCCCGATTTCTGTCGCGAAATCATTCGCCTGTTTTAGAGCAGCGATCGCGTCAGATCACCGTTGTCAGCTTCATCAAAACACAATCACACTCTTTGCACGTGCAACTGACGACACATCGAGTCTTGCCACCTTGTATTCAAAGAGGAATCTGCTCAACCGCGGCGGGCGGCACAGATTCGATTCCCGATGTTACCTGCGGATTCGTTTCGACGGTAACCTGCAGAATGATGGCTCCGCAATTCTCAGTTTCACAGGATTCAACATGACACTGAACGAACTTCAGGAACTCATTGATCGCATGTACTCCCGAAAAGACGAGGCCCGCGGAGTTGAAGGCACCTTCATGTGGCTGATGGAAGAGATTGGTGAACTGGCTGCGGCGCTGAGAGAATCGCCAAAAGAAGAAGTCGCCAAAGAGTTCGCGGATGTTCTGGCATGGCTGGCAACAATCGCCAACGTGGCCGGCATCAATCTGTCTGAAGCCGTTGAGCTGAAGTATGGGAGCGGATGTCCAGGCTGTGGTCTGATGGTGTGCGAATGTTGCGACCAGGAAAAGCCTTAGAAGTCTGTGACACATACAGGAACGGAAAACACGGCAATCAGCAACATTCGTACATGCCGCCCCGGTGTCCATTCCTTAACAGGGAACCTGTCCGGGCCAGATCGCCACAAACGAAAACCGCAGTCCGATTACGGCAGAATCACATTGTGACTGTTGGCCGCAAATGCGCCCTGCGGCAGCCCACTGACTTCGTCATCAAAATGTCACTCGATATGATCTCATGCTCATCCTCAACAGATGTCATGAACACGGAATGAACATGGCCAGACGAACGACTGCAACAAACAAAGACGTCACCGAAAAACGCCGGGCGCAAGTACGCAAAGTTATTCGCCGACTGAAGAAAGAATTTCCGGAAGCAGAATGCGCTCTACAGCATGAATCAGCATTTCAGCTGCTGGTGGCCACGATTCTGTCGGCGCAGTGCACCGACGTACGAGTCAACATGGCGACACCGGAGCTGTTTCGAAAGTATCCGGATGCGGTTCGCCTGGCCCGGGCTTCTCAGCCCGCTGTTGAAAAAATCGTAAAACCACTGGGGTTCTTTCGTAACAAGGCAGGAAATATCCGATTAATGGCCAAATCGCTGGTAGACAACTTCGGCGGGAATGTCCCGCAGGATATTGAGGATCTGGTTGCCCTGCCCGGCGTCGGACGTAAGACAGCCAGTGTTGTTTTGGGAACCTGGTACGGAATTCCGTCGGGTGTGGTGGTGGACACACACGTCAAACGTATTTCCGCTCTTCTGGGACTGACCAAGTCAAACAATCCCGACATCATCGAACGAAATCTGATGGAAGTGATTCCAAAGAAAGAATGGATTGAATATTCGCACCGCATCATTCTTCATGGTCGAAAGACGTGTATCGCCCGTCGACCTCGCTGCAGCGAATGCGTTCTGCTGTCTGTGTGTCCGCGAGTCGGTCTGTCCGAAGATCTCTGATCAGGATTAACCTGCGGAAACTGCTGTTCCGGCGAACGTACGGTCTCCGGAAGCTTATCGTATTCAACGTTCACCTTGCCCCGAATCTTCGGGCGTCGGTAAACTCCCGGGGGGGAAACGCCCAGATCAACAGACCAAGAGAATCGTGGCCGACAACAGGTGCTGCAGTGTTCGTTCGACATATGGTGATACTGATCCTGTTTTGTGCTGGTCTGACGGCAGGCCACGCGCAGTCGGCGTCCGGATCAGACCGGCGGCACCGAAACATTCTGGAGAAGCGATCAACTGTCTTCGAGAACCTGCAGTTCGAGCTGCATCAGCTCAGGGACAAGTGTCATGAGAATGGTCTGATTCAGGCAGAAACGGAACTCACTCAACTGCTGCAGGAACTCACCCCGGACGCTCTCGAATCGCGTGCGCCTCAGGCGGTGTCCGCGCCGGTGAGTTTGGCGGTTCCGGAAACAGAACGACAGTGGCGACAACAAACGCTGAACTTGCGGAAAGGACGAGCCAAAGAGCTTTATACCCTGGCGCGCAAGTCACTGCGGGCCGGTCTGCCGTCAATCGCCTATATGCTCATTCACGACGTGCTGCGGCTCGACCCGGATCATGTCAACGCACGAGCCATATTCGGCCAGCAGAAATTCATTGACCCTTTTTACACAGACGACGACTTCTATGCGGGAGAGTGGGTCTCTGTCTGGGAAGCAAAGATGCGAGGTGGCCGGACGCCTCATATTCCGGACGATCGATTCGGCTGGATTCCCCGGGAACACCTGCGGCGTTACGAAGAGGGCATGCGTCCGTGGAAAGGCAGCTGGCATTCAAAACAGAAGGACGAACTGATCCGCAGTGACTTCCGCAATGCATGGGAAATTGAATCCGAGCACTTTCATGTGCGTACCAATGTCAGCCTCGAAGAAGGAGTGCTTTTGTCACGGCGACTGGAAACTTTCCATGAATGGCTGCGACAGAACTTTGCAGCATTCTTCGACACACCCGCAGATCTGCGGTCCCGATTCGAAAAAGCCCACGTTCGCCGACGCAGAAATGCAGCATCGGGAAAACCGATGGAAGTCTGGTACTACCGGTCCAAAGATGAATACCGCCGAATGGTACGCAACAAAATCCCCCCAGAAATCGAAACTAACGGATTGTACTGGCAGCCGGACAGTCGTTGTTATTTCTTTAAAAACACTGAACACGATCGTCTGGACACGCTGTTCCACGAAGCTACACATCAGATTCTTGACATTCCCACCCGGAAAGCCCGTCTCACCGCAGCACGATCACTTGCGTCAAAAACCCGGCGACGCCGTCAGGAGTGGGTTCTGGGAGGTCGGTCGGGGTTCTGGCTCATTGAGGGACTCGCCTGCTATTTTGAATCGTTTGAAGTCACTGATGAAGGTACGGTTTCTGTCGGGAGACCGGATCACATTCGAGTGTTCGCGGCGCAGCACCGACTGCTTCGGGACAATTTTTATGTACCACTGGATACGTTTTGCCGTTTGGGCAAGGACCAGTTTCAGCAACATCGGAATGTCCCGCAGTTGTACTCACAGGCGTCCGGAGTCACACATTTCCTCATGCACTACGACGACGGTCGGTACCGCGACGACCTCGTTCGCCTCCTGGCTGGGCTGTATCGACCGGACGCGCGAAATCCGCTGAAGCAGGCCAACCTGTCTCAAATCACGGGAGTCACGTTCAGCAGACTGGATCAGTTGTACCGGGACCACCTACATAATCTGGCCCGACAGCTATCTAAAACTGCAAACAGGCCTAATGGAAACAGTTCCGCCGCACAGGGACATTCACCGTGATCAGTCGCGGATCAGCAAACGGACTGTTTGCCGAACATGACTCAACCGACACAGTACAGTTCCCACAGTGTACATCGATCTCGGGGAAGACGACAGAACACAATCCGCATGATCACTCCCCGTCATACGTCCATCAATCGTTCGGTGGAGTCACCAAACCGATCCAGATGGATGCCGTATCTGTCGAGCATCGAAAGGTAGAGATTACACATCTGTCTGTCCGGCCTGCCCAGATAATCAAGAACCCGACCGCCCTGAAGCTGCCCGCCGGCGCCCCCCAGCAGCACGACAGGCAGTTGCGTGGCATCATGACCTCCGGTCATCATGCTGGAACAGTACATCAACATGGAATTGTCCAGCGCGGTACGCTCACCTTCCTGAATGGCATCCAGCCTTTCTGCGATATAGCCAAACTGTTCCAGCATGAACTGATTGACTTTCAGCCATTTAGCATTGTTACGATGCGAGAGTTCATGGTGTCCGATTTCGACCCCCAGGTGCGGAAACTGAAGAGCACTGTGATCGTTGTTAAGTTTCAGTGTACAAACGCGAGTCGTGTCGGTTTGAAACGCCAGGACCAGAATGTCACACATCAGGCGCATGTGCTCCACAATTGTCTGTGGAATTCCTTCCGGAGGTCTCGGCATGTTGGGTTTATCGAGCGTCGGCCGCCACCCCTGCAACTCACCTCTGCGACCGGCCTGTTCAATACGCTTTTCCACTTCACGCACTGAGTTAAGGTACTCGTCGAGTTTACGCCGGTCGATGGAACTGATTTGCTGACGAAACCCTTTCGCTTCGGTGAGTACCGCATCGAGCACGCTCCTTTGCCCGCGCTGCACCTCATCCTTGAACAACTGATCGAATGCGAGTGCCGGATAGATTTCCAGAGGAGTCGGAGCGGTTGGAGAGCTCCAGGAAATATGAGAGCTGTAGATCATTGAATAGTCTTTGTGGATCCCCGGATTTGATCTTTCGCATCCAAGAACCAGACTTGGCACCTTAGTTGAGTGTCCGTAACGCTGAGCAATCAGCTGATCGAAGCTGGTGCCCGAACGAATCTCCCCGCCCGACGAAAGCGGTGCCCCGGAAAGCAGATTGCCGGTTTGTGAACTGTGAATCCCCCCTTTCAGGGCTTCGGCATTGTACAGTCCCCGAATGAACAGCAGCTTTTCTCGAAAACCGTTCAGTGGTGTGAGTACCTGGCCAAGCTCCATCTGAGTTCCCTGGCCACTGGCTGTCCACTCATTCTTCGTAAACCCGTTGCCGGAAAACAGCACACCCAGACGAATCGGTGCCTGACTGGCGGAACCGGTGGCTTCGTCTCCCCACACCGAACGTGATTCCATCCACGGCAACGCCATGCTGACACCCGTTCCGCGCAGAAACGTTCGACGAGAGAAGCGATGTACCATGGGAATTACTCCAGTTGGCAACCCAGATTTGTGTGTGACAGGCCGGGCAAAGCCTGACCACATTCGGCTATCGATTATACGACATACCCCGAATTCTGCGAAATTGATCACTCAAAACGATCGTTTTCACAGCGACGGAGACTCGATAGTCGTTTTTCCGGAGCTTCCGCTGCATTTTTTCAAGTAACGGCTCGTCAGAAAGCTGCACTTCCCGACCGAGCGCATAGCCCAGAAACTTTCGACAGAACTGATAAACAAACGTGTTGCGACGCCGGTTAAGCAGATAATCCCGTAGTCCGGAAAGCCCCTGGATTGAAGTCCCGTCAGGCAGAGTGGTCCGGACATCGATCAATGCGTCAGTACCGCGTCGCCGACCGACGGTATCGAATTTCTCCAGGGCAAATCCGAACGGGTCGATACGAACATGACACTTGGCGCAGGCCGGATCACTACTGTGCTGCTCAATCAACTGACGCTCGGTCAAACCCTCCGGAACAGTCGCAGCAAGCTGCGGAACATTCTTTGGCGGACGTGGCAGTTTCTCACCGAGCAACACTTCACTGACCCAATTGCCGCGCAGAATCGGACTGGTGCGTGCCGCACCCGAATGCTTCGCGAGTGTCACTGCCATCCCCAGAATTCCGCCACGTCCGTACTTGTGCATCCCATCGACACGGCGCCACGCCGAACCTTCAACTTGCGGAATCCCGTAGAACCGGGCCAGCCGTTCGTTCACAAAAGTGTGATCTGCTTCGAGCAGACTTAACAGCGAACCGTCGTTTCGGAACAAATCGGTAAAAAACAGAATCGATTCTTCATGCAGATCCCCGCGAATATCGAGAAATTCGGGAAAATATTTCTCGCTTTTTCTGCCGAGCGATCCAAATTGATAGGTATCCATCCACTGACAGGCAAACTCCGTCGCCAGCCCCCTTACACGAGCATCCGAAAGCATGCGAGTCGTCTGCCGCAGCAATTCAGCGTGGGTCTTGCCGGAAGCTGAAGATGTGTCTGTATTACCCGGAGTATCGATAGTTTGAGGACTCCGGACTAGCTGTCCTTTTCTCGCCGCTTCCCGCAACTTCATATCGGGCATCGACGACCACAGGAAATAGCTGAGTCGGTTGGCGAGTTCCCATTCTGAGACTTCAGTGGTCCCTGAGCCCGCCGGTACGTTTTCGAACCGGTACAAAAACGGGGACGCAACGAACACCCGGGCCAGTGTCAGCCGAAACGCTTCGTCATGTGAAAGGTCCTGCCGGCGCAGCTGATGATACAGTTCACGCAGTCTGTCGACTTCCACGTCTGTCAACGGACGACGCCATGCGCGGCCGGCAAAGTCGATGAGCGCATCAATCTGGACTGACTCGTGACGGACCAGTGTCTGCCGGAACTCAGCAGCGCGTTTCACTAACGGCGCATGCATTGGTTTAAACAAATTGTATCGGGCCTTAAAGTCCGGAGCCTCGTTCCCGGCCAGCACTTCAAGAACCAATTCCATCGCATCCAGTCGCATCAGCGGACTGTGGCTGACATAGAGCAGTTCTTCCCACAGTCGATCAAGCCGGGCAATCTGTTCCTCATCGAGCATCAGCCGTACAAGGTGATTATCTTCGCGGTGAAACAGTGTCATCGTGAGAATTTCATCCACGGGCACAATCTGGGTATAACAAAGTGCTGCCGGGAACACGCTGCGGTAGTCGTCCATGGCTGTTTCAATCCGCCGACGGGCAGTACTGTTATCACTGACAAGAATTGCTCCGCTGAAGGAAACATTCCGGTCACGCCCTGCGACCAGAACACCCGTCTTTGTGAACTCTGTGTCAACTTCGCAGGTCACCAGTCCGGACCTGATTGATGGTGCATCTCCGACGGAATGCCTGAAAGGCAAAACCTGTACAGATCCTTCAAGTCCCGTTTCCTGCTCCAGTACGGCCGTCGTGACAAATTCGCGGCCGGTTGCCAACTCAACCGGAAGACGAAACCTGACCACCGACGGTGCCTGAACACAGATAGAGGCAGTATCGATCGCCCTTCCGTCGGGATGGCTGCCGAACATCCCGGGGTCGAGACCGGTCTGGGTCAGAGACTTCAGATAGATATCTGCCTGCCCTTGGACGACAAGTCTCGGCTGCTGAAATACAACGAAGTCGTGGTCATTCCCGTCTCCTGCATCGGTGACCACCAGTGAGATCACCAATTCTTCTTCATCCGGATTCGCAGGGTTCGACGTTTCCGATATCTCAAACGACAGACGTATATTCTGCTGTGTGACCAATGGATTGACAGGTTGCATCCATCGTGCCGGAGCCCCCTTCTTTCCATACAGCCCAACCGGACCAAACGTCCACAGTCCCTCCTGCCAACCGACGATCTCAGCGACAAGTGCTTCGGCATCCTCGGTCCCTGAACCACGCCAGTGAGAACGAAGTTTGTCCAGAATGAGTGAGGACTTCGATTCTGTCAGACTCGACCAGAGCGTGTTGAGATACCTGGCATTCAGACCGCGCCGTCCGGCGACCGTTGCGATACTCCGCTTCCCTGTCGTGATTGCTGTCCGCTCATCAAGCGTCGCCGCAAGATATTTCTCGAGTGGCGGGCTCCCCGCCTGTCCAAGACTGAAACGAAGATTACTCTGGAAGTCCCCAAGTTTCTCCGCGGAAACGAATTGGCTGTAAAACTCCCGAATCTGTGTCAGAATTTCGTTCCTCCAGTCGTCCCGACTTGAATGACGGGAGAACCGAAATCCGTCCGGGAGCAGCACGGCATGTGCAGCGATTTCTGTGCCGGCATCAAAATACTTCTGGAGCATCGCTGGGGACATCACCATCGCGATTCCCGTATTGGTAAACCCTTCGCCCGCCGCACTGTTGGTCGGAAAATCTCGGGCGGGATTTAAGTCGACGCCCGTCAGATCAAGAGTCGTGTACCTGTATTCCGCGTTCGTTAGCCGCCTCAGCACCACACGTCCCGGATCACCGGCACCGGCCCGTGCTTCGGTGCGAAGATAACCTTCAATCCAGCCTCGCAGCTTCATTTTTTCCTGAACGGAAGGCTGAGTGGAACCGTCGGGAGGCATCTCACCGTTATCGAGCATTTCCACAATCCGCAGCCACGTCTCGGGGGATCGCCGCACGTCCGTCAGCTTCCCGAACTGCTCCAGATCCAACTCCCCTTCGCGCTGTCTGGCAGAGTGACAGTCCAGACAGAATCGTTGCATCAGAGGGCGAACTTCACTTTGGTAGCGTTCAGCGAGCGACCTGAATGACAAACTCTCTTCGCCGGCGGCAAATGACGTTACCAGAAAAAGGCAAACCGCACTGTACCGCAGCACCATGTGGAAATGAGGTATGACTTTGCAGGGGAGACACATATTTACTTCCGGCAATCTGCAATGTATTTGTCGTGCACGTTTGCCTTACTCATTTATCGGGACCAAAAATGCTAACTGTCTGAATACACATGATCAACCGGTTTATCAGTTCCACACACTCAACATAGTAATTGAGTCAATCGCGAGTCGGTTCGGTGCCCGCTCGGTGAGTCCGGATACCTGTCCTCCTGCGACTTGCCGAAGATTCCTGTATAGACACTGAGGTCACAGCGAACAACGTGGGCAAAGAGACCAGCGATCTGTACGAATCGACAGGAAGACACAGAGGAACTCGTGAACCAAATGTTTTGGAATCGAGTTCAGTTTCTGAAACTTCAGTTTAAGCATAACGTTTGGACTCTTTCAGTCCGGACAAACTACTGACTGTCCGTTCCGCGAGAATCCTGCGTTTTCTGTGCAGTAATTCGGTCTTCGCTTTCCCGTTTCAAAGACCTGCTTCCGGCGTTCGCTGATCGGCCGCCCGGAAAAACAAAAGAGGTGTACAGGAGCTGATTCAGAAGTTGATGAGATTACGGTTGCTGAATTGAAAACCTGACCGGCATCCGTGAAAGACCGTGGGAAATTTCCCGTCGAGATGTGAGAATCCCCCCGGTCTCATCGTGTAAACTCAGAAAGACATAGAACTCCGCTCATCAGATTGATCATACTATCTGCTGCACCACGCTGATGTCTGTACCGTCTCGGCCGTTTCCCGTCAGCGATGATAAGGTGCTGCCAATATCCGAATGAAAAATCTGAAACACGGATTTCAGAAGAATCAGCAGCCGAGTGGTCTGTTGATGTTTGGGCGACATTCTGCCTGAGGTTCGAAAGCGATTCAATTTGATGTTTCCTCTGACTCAGGCTGCACGAATACCGGGTCGACCGGAGTATCTCTTATTGGCGTGTCTGATATTCCTGACACGGTCCGGTGTGACCTGTGGCAGTGATGTTCAGGTCAACGTAGGCATCAGCGATCACCAGCGCATGCAGCGAGGGAAATGGGGGCTGATGCAGGCAGCGTTTGCCAACTCATCAGACACCGACAGGGAAGTCCTGGTCGTTGTTGTTCCACCATCGAGCAGGGGACTGCAGTACGGTCGGCAGGTTGTGATTCCGGCAGGATGCCATCGTACCTGTCAGTGGCCCGTGTTAATGACGGATTCCGATGCACCAGTGTTTAATTTCGAGTATCTGGTGTTTGAAGACCCGGGTGGTTCAGGTGAAATTCAGCGAGTTTCCGACGAAGAAGTGGTCCGCAGTTTTACAGTGATCAATCCGGAATCCCGGAATGGGACCGCCGTCGGTTATCGCGGGCTGCTGACTTCTTTCAATGAAAGTCCGCGAGACCGTCACGGACTCGAGACCCTCGCAAATGTCCTGCGCAATGAAGCCGGTCAGGAAAGGATGGAACTCACCATCTCCGCGAAGGATCTGGACGGTTATCCCGAAGCTCTGGAAAGTCTCGATCAACTTCTGATCACATCACAGACTTTGCATGACTTTCCGGAGGCGTGTGACGCTGTTCGTGTGTGGGTTCAGCGCGGCGGTCGAATGTGGCTGTTTCTCGATCAAACCGGCATGAAGACTGCTCATGCACTGCTGGCGGACACGTTACCGCTGACACGAATTGATGAAACATCTACGAATGTTGTGAAGATGAAAATCAATAAGTCCGAGTCAAAACAACGATATCCGGAACGCGAACTCACTCGGGAATTTTCTGAGCCGGTCAGGCAGGTACGGGTCATTGCCGGCAGCGGTCGTACACTCTGGTCCGTCGGTGACTGGCCGGCCGTCATTGAAGTTCCGTTCGGAAACGGCACCGTCTTTGTGACCACCATTTCTCCCGAAGCATTTGTACAGATGGATGGCGACCAAAGGTCATTACCCTGTGCCCGTCAGATTGCGGATCGAATGTTTCGGGATTTGAAAAAGGATTCACCGGTCAGCGAACAGCGGCTGAGTTCGGCAGCAGCCGGATCGATCGGATATGAGGTTCCTTCTCGTGCATTCGCGGCCACCGTCATGCTGGGGTTTGTCGCGCTGCTGACTGTGGCCGGAACCGCAGCCATCTGGAAATCCCGACCGGCGTGGCTGTTGTGGGCAATCCCGCTTCTGGCACTGTTTTGTACTGTTCCGGCGGTCCGGGTTGGTGCTCGTTCGCGAAATGTCGCTCCGTCAACCGCAATTCAGCAGCTGTTCACATCTGTGGTTGAGGGCCAGACAACTCTGGCCGCCGACGGTGTCATGTCTGTCTATCATCCGACACCTTCTGCTGTTCATGCGAAGATGAAGGATTTCGCGCTGCTGGTACCGGAGCACACCAATTCTGAAAACTACTACCGACGTATGGTGTGGACAGATCGCGGCGAATCGGAATGGCGAAATCTGCGACAGGCCGTGGGCGTTCGCAATTACCACATCCGATCGATGAAACGACTGGATCAACCCCCCATGCTCAAAATGACGCTTGACCAGGACGGTCTTTCGGGACAGATTGATCATTCTGACGCCCTGAGTGCCTCTGACATGATCCTCGCCGGACTGTCGCCTGACCGAATGTCGGCTCACATGCAGGCCGACCGAAACTTTCGGGTGTCTCCCGGTAATGCACTCGCTGCCACCGAGTTTGTAACCGGGACCATCCTCACGGATACCCAGAAACGCCGTGCTTCGGTTTATAAGGATTTGTTTCGAACGGCGGACCGGACGACGTATCCGGATCGGCTGTCGCTGCTGTACTGGTCTGATCTTGTGAATCCTTCGATCAGACTGGGTGAAGAAGTAACGCGCCGGAACGGTTCTGTTCTGGTGGCCCTGCCGGTCGATCTTCAGCCACCGGCAGTCAACACAGATTTCACGATCCCGGCTGCGTTGCTGCCGTACCAAACAGTCTTTGACGATCAGGGAGGGTTAAGTCAGGCCTACAGCAACCCGCATCGGGAGTGGAGGCAAAGAGAAGTCGCCGGTGTTACGCTGCTTGAATTTAAAGTTCCGGAGGTCTGTCGGCCATTCCATGCAACAGGGGGTACGCTCGTCATTCGTCTGAATGCCGGTTCACGTTCGGTAATACTCAGCATGGGATCTCGTGATCATCCTGCACTCATCCGGACATTCAACAGTCCTGCCGGACTCTATCCACTGGCATTGTCACCGGATCACCTGAATTCAATTGTCAAAACCGGAAGCGTTTATCTTCGAATGGATGTCAGCGAAACGGACTCTTCTGATTCTTTTGAAAGTACACGGGACCGGGACGACTACTGGAAAGTTGATCGAATGATGCTGACTCTGAACGGCGTTCGAAAGGAATAATCCGTCCTGGCGGCCTCAGTCCGCCAGGCAACATTCACTTGAGAAGAAGTGAATTCCCCGGACAGCCCTGGACCGGATCTGCTGGAAGCTCAGGACCGAAATCCACGCAGAATGGCTCGTCGTTTTGCAGCACGCCCCCGGATAAATCACGGAAAGGAAAATTTAGTGAGTAGTGAACCGAATCCTGTTGTCAACATCCAAAACCTGACCAAACGGTTTGGTGATTTCGTGGCTGTTGATCAGTTGAACCTCTCGCTCGATAAAGGCGACATCCTTGGCTTCATCGGACATAACGGAGCAGGAAAGACCACAACGATTCGGGTCCTTGTCGGTCTCACTCGCCCCACTTCAGGGACGGCTCATATCGCCGGAGCCGACTGTGCCCGGGAAGCTCAGAAAGTGCGACGACTGGTGGGTTACATGCCCGACCGGTTCGCCTCGTACGACAACATGCGCGTCACCGAATATCTTGACTTCTTCGGTGCAGCGTTCGGAATTTCCACCAGACAGCGACGACTGCGGATTGCTGAAGTGCTGGAACTGACAAACGCCACATGGATGCAGGATCGGTATGTGGAAGACCTGAGTCACGGAATGCAGCAGCGTGTCGGAATCGCTCGCACCCTGCTGCACAACCCGGAGGTGCTGATCCTGGACGAGCCGGCAAACGGACTTGATCCGACGGCCCGGATCGAAATGCGGGAAATTCTGCTGAGACTGGCAGAAGAAGGCCGCACACTCATTGTCACCAGCCACATCCTGCCCGAGTTGGCAAGGATTTGTGATCGCGTGGCAATTCTGGCCGGCGGACAGCTGAAGGCATTTGGAACACTGCAGGAAGTCAGCCGCGAACTGTCGCCCCGACGTACAATGGAAATCGAACTCCTGGACGCCGGTCAGGTTCCGTCAGTAGCCGCACAGGTTCGATCTGCACTGGAGGATCGTGGTGAAGTCACGCCGTCCGAAACAGAAGCAGTCGTGAGGTTCCGAACCGCCGTATCGGATGATCAGTTGTCTCTCCTGCTGCAGCAACTCATCCGGAATGGCACACGAATTTCTCAGTTTCGTGAAGTGGCGGGAGATCTTGAGGACATCTTTATTAGTGTGACTCAGCAGGCCGGTGCATCTCAGGCCGGAGAATCGACGTGTGTGGAAACGACGGAGCAAAAGTCATGAAAGGCAGCGCTGTCATCATTCGTCGCGAGTTGCCGTCACTACTCCGCATGAATTACAGTCTGTGGCTGTTTGTTGCTGTCGCACTGACGGTTTCCGCGACCGTTCTGCTGAAATGGCCGTCAACATCCACAGCGGATCTGAGTGGCTCTCAGGCACGCGCCGTTTTTCGCGGTCTGGCGTATTCGATGGTCGTCGTTGTCGTGCTCGTCATCCCGGCCCTGCCGGCGACCGGACTGATTGGGGAAGTCCGGCGAGGAACCATGGAACTCCTGTTGAACTCACCGCTGCAAAGAACAGAGATTTACTTCGGGAAGCTGATTTCGCTGTTGGGATTTTCCTGTCTGCTGCTGATGGTCACAGTGCCGCCGATGGCCTGCTGTTATGCCATGGGAGCCCTTTCTTTCACCAGTGACGTGCTGGCGCTTTACGGATTAACGGGAGTACTCTGCGTGCAGCTGATTGTACTCGGACTCCTGGTTGGAACCATCGCCAGAACGTCCGAAGCCGGGCTGCGCTGGGTATACGGAACCACTTTCGGTCTGACGGTCGTTACGACTATCCCCCATTTGTTTCTCCAGGGTGGCAACAGCGTCTTCGCGGAAACAGCCGGTCACCTGCGAAAGCTCTCACCGGTCCCGGCTCTGATTCAGCTGGTGGGCGATACCGTCCCCGGAGGAACAGGGGCAATCGAATCAGAGAACCTCATTCTCTCATATATCGTCTCAGCGGTGCTGCTGAGCATTGCCGGCAGTCTTGTCTGTATTCAGCGAATGAATTTCTCTCTGATGGATCGTTCACGATCTCAGGGACTCATCACGGATGATCGTACCGATTCAGTTCGTGCCGCTCGGAAATTTTTGTTCCTGGTGGATCCACAGAAACGCAAGTCAGGAATCCCCTGGTATCTGAATCCATTGATGGTGAAAGAGTTTCGCAGTCGTCAGTTTGGTCGTCTGCACTGGCTGATGCGGATGGTGGCCGCCTGTGTCGTGTTATCACTGCTGCTGACACTGGCCGCAACAATGGGCACGCTGGACTGGGGAGTGGAAAAAGTCGGAGGCATCATGATTGTGGCACAGGCTGCACTGGTCATCTCGCTCACACCGGGACTGTCCTGTGCGATGATTGCAGGGGAACACGAAGCCGGTGGCTGGGACATGCTGCGCACCACTCCACTGGGAGCCTTCCGGGTTCTGTGGGGAAAACTGCTGAGTGTTTCAGTCACTTTGCTGCTCGTGCTGTGTGCGTCACTGCCAGGCTACGGAATCATTATGGTGATCAAACCCGTTCTGCAGATTCAGACCACACAGGTTATCATTTCACTGGGAATGACTGCGATGGTCGCCATGCTGACCAGTGCAGTCATCAGCAGTTTTTGTAGGTCTACCGCGGCAGCCACCACCGTTGCCTACGGACTGTTGATTCTGCTGTACGGCGGCTCGATGCTGGTCTGGATTAACCGCGATTCACCCTTTAGTCATGCAATTGTTCAAGGAACATTGTCTGTCAATGCCATGGCCGGAGCACTCAACGCAATGGAAACGGAGGGATTTCAGATCTACGACGGCCTCTTACACACAACGTGGATGGTCTCCGGCATTATCTGCGGACTGCTGATTCTGGTGCTGTATGTCAGGATGTGGAGACTGTGGGAGCCCGACTGAACTTGCATCCTGATTGTAAATTCCAATCCCGGGTACTCGCACTTTTCTGCAATCTACGGAACCAGGCCTGAAGACCGATCCCTGAATGAAAATATTTCCACTTACAACAAGACGATTTTACGTGCCTCTGGTTACAGCAGGATGTTGCCTGACATTCTGGTCTGCCGTTGCGGTTTCTCAGCAATCTGTTGACTTCCAGGACGTTGTGCGGCTTCCCGATATCGTCAGATTCCGTCAGCTGCCGAAGCGGATGTTTCTGGAACCGAATATCTCAATTCCTGCGGAGACTCTGTTCGTGACGGATGCCAGGCTAAAGCTGTATGAGCGAATACTTGTTTCGCCGCCTGACAACGAGATTCTGATCAAAGTCATTCGGTCACTGGAGAGAATCCAGAGTGAGGGTCTGGCCGACATCTCACACGCTGCAGAATCATTGCACAAACATCTTTTGAATACCGACCACGAACTTGTAAAACAGGCGAGTGCTTCGGCTCTGGCGACAATCGGCCGGGCCGAATCCGCTGCCGACGTGGCTCAGTTATGCGTACCCGAACGCGAAGTCCTTTGTCTCAAGATCGAACCCACATTTTCCAGCTGGGGGGGAGATGCCCTGAAGTCGACATGGGTGAATCGTGTTGAGAACTCAGAGAAATTTCCAAGGGCGCTGATCAGACTGGCGTGTGACGGACTTGCTCAGCTGAAGGACATCTCTGCCCTGGAAGCGGTCCGCCGTCTGCTGGAAAACGAAATGACCGACTATTCCGTCCGATACGCCGCAGCACAGGCACTGGGAACGCTTGATCATCTGCAGTCCGCTGCCCTGGCCGGCAACTACTCCCCGGGAACCGTTCCCGATCGACTACTGGCTTGTGCGTTACTTGGTCACTGCAGGTCCGATGCAGGATTCGATGCACTTTCCACGTTGTGTGATGACACGTCAAACGCCGTTGCGTCACAGGCATGGGCCACAATGCTGCGACTGGACCGTCAACGTTTGCTGGAAAAACTTGATCGTGGTGTCCAGCATCCGGACTCGAACATCCGTCTGAATTCCGTTGAGGTCATGAGGGAGCTGCCGAGCAGCGCAAGGTGCAACAACCTCGACCGACTGACAGCAGATGTCCACATCGGTGTTCGGAATTCAGCAAGACGGGCACTAAAAATACTGGCGGATTCCAGACCCGAATTCAGAGACACAATTCTGCGCAATGCCGGTGATTCTTTGGTCGATACGAACAGTAACTGGCAGCAACTGGAACAATCACTGGTACTTTTGGGTCAGCTCCGACATCGCACGAGACAGAACGAATGGCTCAGGCTGCTGGAACACGATCGTCCGGAAATTTTTGTCACCGCCGCATGGCTGCTGCACATGATGCCTTACCAAGAAATGGCTGACGAAGTCGTCAAAGTGACACTTCGTCGATATGAGATGACTGACAGACCCGGACTTAATGAGCAGCTGATTTTTCTGTTTCAACACGCTGGTTTCACAAATTCAAAATCTCTG
Source organism: Fuerstiella sp. (assembly GCA_022447225.1). Lineage (NCBI taxonomy): Bacteria > Pseudomonadati > Planctomycetota > Planctomycetia > Planctomycetales > Planctomycetaceae > Fuerstiella > Fuerstiella sp. Next base: position 722,446 of record JAKVAZ010000006.1, read on the forward strand.
CAGCCACTTTTCGAGAAGCAGTTCGCCAAGAATTCACCTCGGTTTGAGGTCCGCGCCGCCGGGTTGTGGGCGCTGGGAAAACTCAACGCCGGCAACGCGGACAAAGTCCTTGCCGGGAAACTGGTGAAACGAATCCGGGATCTCGGTCTCATTCCTGAAGGCACCATTGTTCGTCGAATGAGCGTGCTGGCCCTGGTCTGGATGGATGCGCGTTCAGCGGTTCCGGAAATGTTCTGGATTCGCAGGGTCGATGGCCCTCACTCCCTAATCGGTGAAACAGCACGATGGGCCCTCCCGCATTTGGGGGGGGAACAGCTTCCGCCACCGGAATCACTCCGGGTTCCGGTCGACGACTTTCCGGTGTCGCCATTTTGACCGATCAAACAGGACCGAAAAAAATCCGGCAGGTTTCTGCGGTGTTTGAACCTTCGGAACGCAGACGGTCATGAATGTTTAAACATCAGTACCGTTAAGCAACACAATAAAGCGATCACTGAATTCGAGTTGATTCCAGTATCGCTGACCGGGATTTTTCGTCTTTGCTCAGACGAATTCCCCTGGTGTTTCAACACCGAAGTGACGCACGAACGCATCGAGACTCTATGCTCACTTCGACAAAATCCTCAGGTGACTGGTCTTTACAAAACGCCTGACGCCACCTGGTGGAGCATGAAGTCGTGTTGAAGGCCCCAAGAAGCCCACATGAAATCAGATCCGCCTTAATGTCTCGGGAAAAACAGCTGAACGCTTTTACCGGACTGGAGAATCCATGACAAAAAAGCGGCCGTTTCGAATTTACAGCTGACGGCCCGGACCCGTCAATCCCGCTGATCAATTGTTCGGAACGGTGTTCTGTTCTGGTCATTCACAAATTTTCACCAGAGCTTTCTCAAAATTTTCCGCCGTACGATCAATATGGTTGAGTTTATCCAGCCCGAACAGCCCCACTCGAAAAGTCCGGAATCCCTCGGGTTCATTACACATCAGGGGGACCCCTCCGGCAATCTGGATTCCTGATGCCGCAAACCGGCTGCCGTTGTGAATGTCAGAATCGTCAGTGTAGCTGACCACAACCCCGGGTGCCTGGAATCCGTCAGCTGCCACGCTCTTAAATCCTCTGTCGACCAACAACTTTCGAATCCGCGCGCCGAGTATCTGCTGCTTTTCTTTGAGGGCATCGAAACCATGCTGAGCCGCCTCCTGCATGACACCGCGAAACATGGTCAGTGCATCGGTGGGCATTGTGGCATGATAGGCATGTCCGCCTTTTTCATAAGCTTCCATAATTTGCAGCCATTTACCCAGATCACAGGCAAAACTGGTGCTCGTTGTTTCACTGACTCTCCGGCGTGCCAATTCACTCATCATGACCAGTGCACAGCACGGAGAACCACTCCAGCCTTTCTGCGGAGCACTGATCAGTACGTCCACTTCCAGTGCCGTCATGTCGATCCAAAGAGTCCCGGACGCAATGCAGTCGAGAACGAACAATCCTCCCACAGAATGAACGGCCTCACCCACCCGGCGAATATAGTCGTCGGGAAGGATCATCCCGGCAGAGGTTTCCACATGAGGAGCGAACACCACTTCCGGTCGTTCCTTTTTGATCGTACTCACAACCTCCTCAATCGGTGCCGGTTCGAATTCAGGGGTTTTACCGTCTTCCATTGCACGAGCGCTCAGCACAAGCGCAGCCGACGGGATCTGGCCCATCTCCAAGATCTGTGTCCAGCGGTAACTAAACCAACCATTGCGAATCACCAGGCATTTTTTTCCGGTAGCAAACTGTCTGGCCGTTGCTTCCATTCCAAAGGTTCCGCTTCCGGGAACGACGGCGACTGCATTCGCATGGTAAACTGTTTTCAATGTCTCTGAGATATCCAGCATCACCTGCTGAAAATTCTGTGACATGTGGTTGAGAGCTCGATCCGTATAGACGACCGAGTATTCCAGCAATCCGTGCGGATCCACATCGTCCAGCAAACCAGGCATAATTCTTTCCTTTCAGGTGATGATCGAATTAACAAATATCAGGTGCAGCCGGGCCATTCCCGACAACAATGACGACCGATGTGAGCCAGGCTGTATCCCGGCACCAGGCAGGCTTCTGGGCAGTCATTCGGTCGTATTCGTATTCACAGTGGTGAGGGATTCGATACCGCCCCGGTCTTTACTGTCGGATGACACATCACAGCCAAACGAACGTGAACACGACAGACTCCGATGCAGGTCGTAAGACAGCCAGACAGTGCGTCTCCGCAATAAAGAAACGCATCTATTCGAAAAAGTCAACCGACGGTGGAACAGCGAGTTTTGTAAAACGTGTTCAGGCGACTGAATTCCGTCGGCATGATCACGTGCTGTCATCCGTGTTTTCGTGCCAAACGGAACCTGAAGTACGGCTGAATCTTTTTCCGCACCTAGGCCAGAATCTCACGCACCACATTGCCTTCAACGTCGGTAAGACGGAAGTCCCGACCACGATAACGGTAAGTGAGACGACGGTGATCCAGGCCCAGCAGGTGCAGCATTGTGGCATGCAGATCATGCAAATGAACCTTGCCGTCTATCGCCCGGAAGCCGAATTCGTCCGTCTGTCCGTGCGTAAGTCCTCCCTTTACTCCCCCGCCGGCCAGCCAGGCTGAATACCCCAGGTGGTTGTGGCCGCGGCCGTAAGTTTCCGGACCGTCTTTACCGACCGAGACATCCTGGTCATAGGAAGTGCGGCCAAACTCACCCGTCCATACAATCAGCGTCTCATCCAGCATACCACGAGCCTTCAGGTCAGCGATCAGCCCGGCAATCGGTTTATCAACGCCCAGACACTTTGCCCGCAGGCCCTGATGGATGGAACTGTGATGGTCCCAACCAAGACTGGTGACTTGTACGAACCGCACTCCCGACTGGATAAACCGGCGAGCCAGCAGACAGCGCCGGCCAAACGCATCAGTCGATTTGTCACCGATGCCATACAGTTTCTGAATGGACTGAGACTCACTGGACAGGTCCATCAGCTCCGGAGCCTCGCTTTGCATCCGAAAGGCCAGTTCCATGGACTCAATCATGCCTTCCAACTGGTTGTCACCGCTATTCTTCAAAGTCAGCGAGCGATTCATCGACTCAATCAGTGCCAGTTGTTCACGTTGCGCGGCCGGCGGAACATCCGAACGACCCAGATAGCCAATCTTATTGTCACTACGAATTGCCATCGCCTGATGAATGGCCGGCAGGTACGCGCTGCCGAACAGGTGCGGTCCACCGTTTCCCCCCATGACCGGATTAATCGTGACAAAACCTGGCATATTGCGATTTTCGGTGCCCAGTCCGTAACTGACCCAGGCGCCCATGGACGGATGCTGGCCCTGCGTGTAACCGGTGTGCAGTTGCAGATGGGCCGGAGGATGAGCCGGATTGTCGGTATGCATGCCATTCAACAGACAGATGTCATCTACCAGCTCTCCCGTATGTGGCAGCAGGTCACTCCACCACATTCCGGACTCACCGCGGGGACTGATTCCGGCAACAGGTTTCAGCAACTTGCTGTTCTCCATTCCGTCGGCCGTCATTCCTTTGGGGCGTTCAAATGGGATCGGCTTGCCGTGCCCATTGACCAAACGCGGCTTGTACTGGAACAGGTCCATTTGTGAAGGACCACCAGCCATCAGCAGAAAGATCACATTTTTGGCACGTGCTGCAAAATGCGGTGGCGACACCGCCAGGCTGTTAGCGGCTGGCAGTTCGTTAGTCAGCAACCCGGTCAGGGCCAGAGAACCAAATCCACAAGCCGACCTGCGCAGAAAGTTGCGACGAGCAAAAGATGGCTGATTGATAGTCGTATTAATGATAGTTTGCCCTCTCATCGATGGTCCCTGCTGTTGTCGTCGTGGTCGATTCTAACCGTAAATTCGCATGGACCATTTCGTATTCAAAACGGGAATTCTGGATGTCTGTGGTCCGGAACAGCCCGCTCTCAAAACCTCATCAGAAATTCACTGGATGCAAAAATTGCATGGCATAACATTCCCCACGCATCCGTGGCCGACATTCCCTGTTCTCTGAGCCGATCCAGCGCAGCCAGTGCCTGTTGCACTTCGCGAGCACCTGGAGGCCGACTCATCGTTCGCAGATAGAGCTCTTCGATTTTCTCCTGGTCTGAAAGCCCGTCGCGATCCAGCACTCGCCTGGCAGCCGCTTTCCCGTGTTCAATCATGAAAGGTGAATTCATCAGATAAAGTGACTGCGTTGGAACAGTCGTCGCCGGCCGGGCGCCGGTAACCGTCGACGACGCGGCGAAGCCAAACAGGACAAGCCCTTCTGCCCAGGCAGGTGTGCGGCGATAGACCGGCAAATACACAGAACGCTTCCTGGCGACGTGCGGTGGTGGTGGTGGTTCCCCCTGCAGTATTGGAAATTCCCTGATCAGGCCCGACTGCCAGACGGCCTGAGGCAGCGCGGGGCCACCGCGCGTCGTGTCCAGCTCTCCACTCACCAGCAGGACCGTATCGCGAATTGCTTCCGCCTCCAGACGCCGTCGATTCATCCGCCACAACAGCCGGTTTTCCGGGTCGACGGACTGAGTATCGGTATTCGATCCGGTCACGGAAGCCATACGGTATGTGCGACTGAGTAACAGTTCGCGAATCAGTTGCTTGACTGACCAGCCCTGCTGCATGAACCGCTGCGCCAGGTAATCCAGAAGTTCCGGATGAGATGCCCTGGCGCCCCGAATACCAAAGTTGTCCGGCGTTGTTACCAGTCCCGCCCCGAAAACATGGTGCCAGATGCGATTGACGGCAACCCGCGCAGTCAACGCGCAGGTCACCTCCTGCGGATCGGTCATTACTCGGGCAAGCTGCAGCCGACCGCTGGCCCCCTCTTGCGGGATCCAGGGTCGCTTTTCACTGAGCAATACCTGAATCAGTCCACGTGGAACTTCGTCACCCAGTCGGAAAGCGTTTCCTCGTATCGTAATTCGAGCGTTGGTCGCACTGACTTCCTTCGCCCCAAATATATAGGGCCGTTCAGGACCATTTGCCTTTTTGAATTCCTCAGATTCGTCTTCAATAGCTTTCATGGCAATCTGAAATTCACGACGATCGGCATCCGATTCGGGCAGTGGCACCCGAACCGTGTCACTGAGAGTCCTGGAGTTACCTTTAAATCCGGTCAGCACTTCCAGGTTCTGAAAGATACCGGCCATGGCATAGTAGTCACGCTGCGAGACAGGATCGAACTTGTGGTCATGGCATCTCGCGCACTGCATGGTCAGGCCCAGAAAAGCCTGACCCACTTTGCCGACCTGGATGTCGACGACGTCCCACCGCAATTGCGCCTTAAACATATTGACGGTCTGAATGGGTCCCTGCGTAAGAAATGCGGTCGCCACCAATTGCTCAGAGCGTTGTCGGTCATCTTTGGCCGGCAGCAGGTCGCCGGCGATCTGTTCACGCAGGAACCGATCGAAGGGCTTGTCTTTGTTAAACGCAGCGATGACGTAGTCACGGTATCTCCAGGCGCTGGTTTCCGGCACCAGGCGATCGTCACCGAGCGTGTCGGCGTACAGAGTGACATCCAGCCAGTGCCGCCCCCAGCGGTCTCCAAACGCGGACGACGCGAGCAATTGGTCGACAACCGATTCGTAAGCGTAATGTGATTCGTCGCGGACAAATTTCTGAATCTGTTCGGGTGCGGGCGGCAGGCCGGTCAAATCGAAAGACAAACGTCTCAGCAGTGCGTACCGATCAGCATCAACGGTCGGACGCATTCCGTTCGCTTCCAGTCGCTTCAGTATGAAGCGATCGACATCGCAATTCGGCCAGGCTTCATCCGTAACCTGAGGAATGACCGGTTCCGACAGCGGAAGAAAGGCCCAGTGACGGCGGCCCGCTTCAAGATCAATCCCTTTCGCTTCGTGTGGTGTCGCTGCCTCGTGCCTCGGGTCCGGTGCACCACTGCGAATCCATTTTTCAAAGTCACTCAGCACCTCATTGGATAACCTTCCCTTGGGTGGCATCTCCAGACCGTCATAGCGCATAGCCTCCATCAGCAGGCTCGCTTCAACGTTACCCGGTACGACGGCCGGACCCGAATCTCCTCCCTGACGGACACCAGTGCGGCTGTCCAGCAGCAACGCCCCCTGAAGCTTGCCGGTTTTCTGTGCCTCCGCAGAGTGGCACTCATAACAGTGTTGAACAAGGACCGGTCGTATTCTGGTCTCAAAGAAGTCGAACTCAGTGTCATCGCCCGAATCTTCGGCACGCACCGACAGCACAGAAACCCACAGCAGGCAAAAAAGAATGACCATTTTCCGCCACATAGAAACTCCCATTGGTGAAGCCGACGTACTGATGTCAGTATAACGACTCTGCTTCCGATTCGCTGCAATTCGCTGTGCTGGACCGACACTGCCAAAACACGCCTGAGTTTCCGAAATGGGATCGCGGGTACTCATGGAGCGTGCAATTCTCGATACGGCGTAAAACATTGTCCCCAAATGACGGTTTAAATTTGGAAATCGCTCGGTCGTCAGATGCTGACAATTCTATGGTGCTGTTTGTCACTAATTCCAGATGTATTCGGGTCCGGGTTCTCGACAGTACAACTGTCCCGAATTTGGGTTTGGCCGGTCACGGTCGGAATCCGAACATCGACGGGAACCTGACCAGTTGGAGTGATTTTACCGCACTGTATTCAAAGCGACCATCCTGAACGGTACGGAGGATTGATCCAGGCATTCGCTTCGGAAAAATTGGTAAACTTCATCCCGACAGCGTCCCATTCCAGCGTCTGAGTGGGAAAGCGAATTGCAATGGCACCGAGCAGTCCCAGTTCCGTCAACGGACCTCCGTAATCGAAATTTGAACCTGCCTGGCGGCCATTTCGAATGGCTTCCAGCCAGTCCGAAAAATGGTCCCTGACGCGCGGAATGACCTGTTCCGGTACCGGGTAATCCCTGCCCTTTGACTCAGGAAGAATCTGACATTTTCCCGCACCGTGGGAACCATGCATAATGGCGCCTTTGTCGCCGTAGACAATCGCTCCAACACTAGGCACTTTCTGCTGGTCGCTGAGCAGATCCGTATGCGGCATTCTGCTGTTTCCGTCATGCCAGACGAGCTTAACGGGTCCACGGTTATCTTTCGCGGGGAATTGAAATGTAACCGTGCTGGCAGATGGGTAGAAATCACTGTGAATATCGGGATTATAATTTCCGTCGACTTCTGCCCGGATCGTGCTTGGTGCTCCCAGATCAAGCGCCCACATGGAAGGATCGACAATGTGGCATATCCAGTCTCCGATGCATCCGGTACCAAAGGGCATCCAGCCGCGCCACTGAAATGGCAGATACATCGGATGGAAATTGCGGTACCTGCCGGGTCCCAGCCACAGGTCCCAGTCCAGTTCCGGCGGAACGTCGTGGTTTTCGGTGAGCTTCGGCATGTTGTGGGTCTGGCAATAGAGTTCCTTTAACGCATCACACGCGGCGTGGATTTCGGTCACATTGCCGATCGCTCCATCCCAGATCCATTCACAGAACCGCCGGATGTCATCAGTCGAATGTCCCTGATTCCCCAACTGGGTAATCACTTTGTGTTCGCGTGCGGCCTTTGCCATGGTGCGAACTTCCTGAACTGAATGTGCGAGTGGTTTTTCGCAGTACACATGTTTCCCGCGCCCAATGGCATTCATCACCGCCACGGCGTGCGTGTGATCGGGAGTACCGACGATCACCGCATCAATCTGCTGGTCCATCTCGTCAAGCATCCTGCGGAAGTCGCGGTAGCGTTTTGCTTTCGGATACCTGCGATACGTTTGGCCTGCACGACGATCATCGACGTCCGCAATCGCAATGATATTCTCACTGCTGACACCTTCAATACATCGCGCTGCACGTCCTCCGGCACCAATTGCGGCAATGTTCAGCCTGTCGCTCGGCGCCCGTTTGCCTGGCCCCCCCAAAACCGTAGACGGGACAATCCGGAACGTCGCCGCCGCTCCGGCGGTACCAATTAATCGGCGTCGGCTGATTTTGTCAGTTAAATCATTCACTTTGGCGTCTCCCGTCATTCAGACAAATGTAAGAGTATACGACGTCGGATGTCCCTCGAACGGTATTGGCGTCATCTGCTGCCAGCGAAATAACTGTTTTACCTGAGTCTAAGTGGGTTGCAACGCCATTTTATTTGGAGGTTGCCGAACCTGGTGATGCATCTTTCTCTCTAAATACGAACCCGACAGCAGATCTCAATTCCATGCAGGTCAAGTCATGACCTGAGGCCACCAATGCATTGTCAACAGCACTCACACCGGTGGATTCATGAGTTGTGAATACTTTAAATTTGCTCACTCCGCCGCATATCGAACAGTCTGAAACGCTTGGTGAGATTTAGTATTGCTACTGTCTTGGTGTCCACTGACATTCGCAGCTCAAAGATGTAATATAGGCAAACATCAGCAACGCTTGTTTTGTGCTGACTTGGTTTTATGGTGGCAAACAATACTTAGCTGTTGGAACACTGTAATCATCACAAACGGGGAAGAATATGACTAGGTCTGAGTATCGTGTGTGCGATCAGGAATCACGCGTGTCAGGAAGACGGCATCGAATGAGTTACGAAACAGTGTGGAAAGGGACGAATTGCCACCTGGTCGGCCTCGCAGTGATTCTGATGAGTTCGACACTCAGTCAGGCGCAGACAACGGTGACCGTGCCGTCTGTAGACCCCCACGCACAACGCGAGCGACCTGATCCCAACGTGATCGTGGAATCTCTGCGGGGAGCCGCGACGCATGAAGACATCACCGCATGGTGGCTGAGCAACTCCGGATTTTGCGTGCAGATGGACGACAAGGTGGTACTCACCGACCCGATCATCGAACTGGCTCGTGACTGGGATCCACTGGGTTCAGAAATGGGCTGGCGTACCTGGAACTCTCAACTGGGAGAATGGTTGCAGCCGGTGTGGCAGACTGATCTGGTCGTGCCGCTGCGTTACCGGCTGCCAATGCTGGCACGAGAGATGCCGCAGTGCGATCTTGTTGTGGTGAGCCACGCGCACGAGGACCATGGTTCATCAAAGACCCTGCGAGTTCTGGGCCAATACACCAATGCCCACTTTTGCGGCCCGCACGACATGAAACAGAAGTTTCTGGACGTGGGCATTCCTGAGGACCGCATCCACGTCAACCTGCCAGGACGCTCAGAGAACATTAACGGACTTGATGTTGAATGGACATACGCCACACACGGGCCACCAACGTATGCCTCGGGCTATCTGGTTGATGATGGCAAAAATCGCGTCTATTACACCGGGGACAACAGTACGATTGAAAAACACGAAGACTTCCCTCACATCATGGAGTTTCGTGACATTGACCTGCTGATCCTGCCTGCGCCACTGCAGTACATGGGTGGCGAGCGGGGGGCCAAGCTGGCCAATGCGATCGACGCCTCCTTCGTACTGCCGTCTCACTACAACTCGTATGAACCTGTTGGAACCGAACCTCAGGGAAACTCAAATACTCCACCTGTGCATCCCTTCGTTATGTCCTCCCGTTACACCAATGACGAACCCTCCAGGGATAAGATGACGATGGGCTGGCTGGGGGGGAACCCGGAGATCATGCGGGCTCACATGAAACATCCGGAGCGACTGGTCACTCCGCTGCAGGGCGAGGGCCTGCACATCAAGGGGCGTGAAGGGACACTGATCAGATTCCCCAATCCCCGTCAGCTGTACGATCAGGCGTGGCCCGCCTATGACAAAATTGTGATTGATGGAGATATCACAGAATGGCAGCGGGCCCGCTGGACCATCAAACTCAGGCCAAGACCTCTGACAACATGGGGTACAGACAAGGCTCGCTGTGCCGTGCTCTGGGACGATGAAAATCTCTATGTCGCCTTTGACGTGAGAGATGGGGATCTGAAGGGGCGGATCAAACAGCGAGACGGTTCGGTGTTCGATGACGACTGTGTGGAAGTCAATCTGGACCCGCATGGTGACCGTCCTGAAAAACTGGCTAAAGATGATTACATTTTCACCATGACTGTGGGCAATGTGATGAGTGATGCCAGCGGACCGGGTGAAGACAAGACGTGGAACAGCGGTGTGCGTCATGCCGTTCAGTTGCGTGGTACGCTGAACGACGGCCCTGACGGAGACAGTGGCTACACTGCGGAGATGGCGTTCCCGTGGAAGGACCTTGGAATAGAGCCAAAGATCGGCATGAAGATTCCGATCGACTTCATTGTCGGTGACCGTGATGACGATCAGAAGCCGTATTACTACGACTGGGCCGACCTTCGCAGTCCGCAGACGCCGGTTAACTGGGGAGAAATCGAGCTGGTTGGCCACGCAGAGTAATCGTTGTTCGCCCGGCAGCAATCGTTTACTCATTGTCGACCGAGATCATGATTGATAATTGTGGTCAGCTCGTACGGTGTCCGTCGTTCGAGTTGACCACAATTCAAGTTGACCACAACGGCATTCTCTGATCTTCAGGTCGCAGGTCAGTTCACTTTTGTACAAGCAGCCCGTTGATGCCGGCAGACTCGCACATAACCTCACCCGGAATACCATCGCGGGGCTCCCATGAACGGCCGCTACGTCAGCACGAACGGCACGCTGATGTCAGTTGCTTCCTGAGACACAGGATGTTTCACTGTCTGATAATCAGTCGTTACGATTCATGAAAGGTGGACACAATCCATCGAGATCATTGACTGACCTGACCGCGACAGATTTAACACATGTAATCTTGTTGAGTTATCCCTGCCCGTGGACCGGGAATTCAGACAGAAGAACATCGTAAGATACAACACGGTATTCCGGCGTGTTGACCTTTTGTAAATTTTGATTCTCAGCAACTCAAAGCGTTGGACACAGCACCGATACAACCCGGTCGTCCGATGTTCACTGGACCGGGATCACCGTTGACCCGACGTGGAGATCGGACTGTTGTGAATGCCCTTACGCGTCTGCAGAAGCAACGGTGCCACAGACTGTACCTAAGGAGGGAACCTTGTCCGCGACCGAACGACATCCCAGCTGGCGCACCTCAACGCTGATACTCGTCAGCATCAGTCTGTCGATCGGGTGGGGCGTGCGGGGAAATTTCGGGCACGAGTACGGAGCCATGCTGCCTGGAGTTTTGGCAGGAATCGCCGCATGTCTGATGTCCGGCCGTGAGGACTGGCGACAGCGCGTGGCCTTCTTCGGATTCTTTGGCGCGCTGGGCTGGGGATTCGGTGGCTCGTTCTCCTACATGAAGGTGGTGGGATATACCCATTCCGGTCATCTCCCTTCGGTGCTGTTCGGATTCTTCGGGTTGTTTCTGGGCAGCTTTCTGTGGGCGGCGATCGGAGGAGCCTGTACGGCTTACGCTGCGGTTGAGGACAAAGTTCGGATCACGGATCTGTTCAGACCACTTCGCTGGGTGTTGGTGGCGTGGGCGGCCTTCTATTTCTTCTGGGACCAGGTGATGAATCTGGAACCCATCGTACAGTTCACCGGCGGCAGGGTGGCCGTCATTGTGGAAAAGGGATTCGCGCGAGAGATGCGGCAAAACGATCCCTTTTACTGGCTTGATACGGACTGGCTGCAGGCTCTGTTCGCGTTGGCGGCAATCTGCGCCTTTGACCTGTGGAATCGTCGCTCACGTGACATCGCACTGCTGCCGCTGTATGCCGGCAGCGTCGGCTTTGCGGGATGGGCGGCGCAATGGGCACTGACAAAGACCGGCCTTCCTGCCATCGTTTTGCCGTGGTTCGTTCGTGTTCAGGGTGATCTCACGATCAATAATCCCGACACCCAACGGCTTTTTGACCCGGCAAACATGGTCTTCAACTGGCCAGCCATCTTCTTTACACACTCCGGATATGTGGGCCTGCTGTTCGGATTGACGATTGGCACCGTCATTTACTTTGTGCGATATGGTAAGTGGCGTTCGGGTTCATCTCTGCTGCTGCATCTGGCCCTGGGCTGGTTCATCATCTTTCTGCTGTTCCCCGTCCTGCTCGGGGTTCGCGTTACTCCGCCGCGCAACGACAACTGGGCCGGTGGACTTGGTGTTTTCCTGGGCCTCCTCCTCTATATGTGGCGCAACAATCTGTTGCCCGTTGCCGTCGCGTCCGTGATCTGTGGCACCATCGGCGGGCTGGGCATCGCTTTCACTCAATGCCTTAAGCTGTTGCTGATTGCTCCAGGTAATCCGAACCGGCTGGCCAATCTTCCTCCCGAAGTGCGGGATCCCATCGTGGAACGCTGGGCGCACTGGCAAAGCGCCAACTGGCACAGCATCGTCATCGAGCAGGGCGTAGGATTGCTCTATGGACTTGGTCTGGCAGTGGCGATGGCCGTGCTGGCAACACGTGTGAAACCTGCTGAAGCAATCCCGTCTGAGCGGCGATGGACCCAGGTGTTTTCAGTCGGATTTCTGATGACTGTGCTGATGTATGTCAGCATGATCAAGAACGTCACCGAATGGACCAAGGTGCGTTCCGGGGAATTCCGAATGGTTCCCGAACTCATGAAAATGCCGCTCATTGAAAGTATCGAATTATCGTCACGGACCTGGTTCCAGCTCGCCTTTCTTCTGCTGTCGATCTGCATCGTCACGCTGCTTATCGTCCATACGCGGCGCAAACTGGCAATCGTTCCGTCTACGTGGCTGGGCAAGGGACAACTACTCTATCTCATCCTGCTGTGGATCATCATCATCTTCAACTTTGAAAAGGCACTTGGAGGATTCACAGCATCCCGTCTGGCCACCGAAGGCGTCCTGTTTGTCAACGCCGTCATTGTGACGATGATGATCAATTACTTTGCCCGAGAACCTGACGATGGCTCCGTACCACTGAAATCCCCTTCCAGTTACGGCCCTCTGTTCAAACGGAGTCTGATCGGGATGCTCGCTGCGGTCACGTTTGCCACCTTTGCGTTTACGGGTGTTGTTCGGATGGTCTATGGCAATCATTTCGCCGGACATGCCGGATACCATCAGCGTTTCGGCGCAGAAGCCGAGTGGCGTCTGCTGCCGATATTGCGCGACATCAAGCATCGGTAACAGAGTTACCTGCGATTCAGGTGACAGCACAGGATCACTCTTCGGACAGGAATCGATCAAACCAGCTGGTCACACGGCGGGCCATGTCCAGCATGTGGGCCCGTTCGGTAATCGCGTGAGATTCGCGAGGATAAACGACCAGTTCGGTTTCGACACGCTGATCCTTCAGAGCACGGTAGAACAAGTGTGATTGTTCCACCGGCACGTCCTGGTCCTCTTCCCCATGCAGAATTAACGTCGGTGTATCCAGATTGTTGTAATAAGAGAGTGGCGAAAATTTTTGGAACGGACCATTCAGATCGTAAGGCGATGCCTGGTAGTGAATCGCGTCCCAGTCAGAAAGACAGCTTTTACCGTGAAAACTGAGCCAGTGTGAGATGCCGGCTCCCATCAATGCGGCACGGAAGCGGTTCGTTTGAGAAATGGCCCACGCAGCGATAAAGCCGCCGTACGACCAACCCGCCACTGCCAGGCGGTTCGAATCAGCCAAACCGGATTCGATCAGCGAATCAACCCCCAGCAGCATGTCCTGGAAGTCCCTGCCACCCATGTCGCCCAGATTACTCTCTGCGAATTCCAGTCCCCAGCCGGTCGAACCGCGGTAGTTCGGCAGAAACACCACGTACCCCGCATTTGCCCAAAGCTGATTCCAGTGCGTCGCAGCGTAAAAGCGAGAGGCGCTGATTCCGGTGGGTCCGCCGTGAACCCACATGATCATTGGATATTTTTTGTGTGGCTGATACCCAACGGGCTTGATCACCAGTCCCTGCATCTCCTGCTGATCGGCTCCCTTCCAGTAATAAACTTCGGTTTCACCAATCTGAAATTCGGCGGTTTGTGGATGCAGATGAGTCCGTTGCTGCCACTGAATCAAATCGGAACCTTGCTGTGCCGTTCGTACAAGGCGTCCAGTCCACACATCGCGCGGACGACTGGAATCTTCCAGAACGATAGCCAGTGTCTCGTCGTTCGATCGTGAAAAACGCGGCGAGGACGTTTCGGAGACGGCGGCCTGCTGCCACCAAAGACTCGTCCGGTCACCAGTGGTCGCATCGATCCGGTGCATCCCGACACCGCCCCGCTCCTGGGCAATTGTCAACAGCTCATTGGAATCATCCGACCACTCCAGCCAGCCTACACTGGCAACCATGCCCCTGGTAACGTTGCGAGCTTCCCCACCCGATTCGCCAACCATCCAGACGTCACCAACAACACAGCCTCGATCGCTCCAGTTGGACGAGATGAATGCAATCTGTTTCGTATCGGGCGACCAGGCAGGCAAAGCCACCTGCCGCTTTGATTGCCACAAGGTTTCGGCCGACCCTTTACGTTCAAAACGAACCAGCCGATTGGAGTACCAGGCCCATTCGAACGGTTCGTCAGAAACGACGGCGGTGAACTGCGCCGAATCGGGATGCCAGTTAAATTCCCAGATTTGCAGGCGATCCGGCGAAACACACTGCACTTCACACGACTCCGGATCGACTGTCCACAATCGCACGTATTTCGGATTTTGTTCGAACAGGATTGCATCGTCTTTTCGGACATTCCTGCTGACTTCCTCTTCAGTTTGTGCATCTTCCATCAGGAAGGCCAGGTAGCGTCCGTCGGGCGACCACTGCAGTGCATTGAGACCTCGTGGCGATGGAATTTCTCCGTTGACATGGGTCAGGGCGGTTACCTCACCACTGTCGCGATTCAGCGCAAAGACCTGACGCTGTCCGGCCATAAGACGGTCGGACAAAAATGCCAGCTGACGGCCATCCGGAGACCAGCGCGGCAACGAATCGGTCCGCGGCCCGGATGTTAGTTGTCGGGGTTCGCCACTGTCTGTGTCCACGATCCAGATCGTCGACTTTGCGTACTTACTGTCGGTTCTGAACGAATCCCCGACGACAAACGCAACTTGTGCACCGTCTGGTGAGATTTGTGCATCTTCGATATTTTTAAACGAAAGAACATCTTCCGGAGTCAGGCGTCGTTGTATGGACATGCCAAAATCCCTTGACGAAACACATGCATTCCTGTGATTCAAAAGAACATTGCCGCACAGCTTGAGCCATCTTTGCGGCAACCGGACTTTTGAGGCGGCTGCATGTAATATCTGTTAACAGCAAATGGACGTGCGAATATTCGGAATGCGTCCAAAACATGCTGATACAGCATATAACCGAAACCGATGTTTTCCAGACGGAGGATCAGCTGGTTATTCGTACAGATTTCGATAGTCCACGGGATATCACGAATCCTGTTGCCAGCACATCGGTAACGATCAGCAGTGTACCGATGTGATTCGAGTGAATTTCAGGCACTTGCAGAGAGTCTTCCAGCCGAATCAACCGGCGACCAAAGACTAACAACGGGCTGGCCTGTTAACGTATTGTGGTTTCAACACCGGCCCAAATCCCCACATTTGCTTCCTGAGCTTTTAGCTGCTCACTGACCAGCACATCAAACAGTTGATAGTCATATGTCGTTGCTGCCAATGCATACCCGTCACCAATCATTCTTTGATTGATCAGGGCACTGTCGTTCTGGCGACGCAGATAGGCAACGGTGAATCCATCTTCATCCTGTCGGGCAGCCATGTCATCGAAAGAGAGTACGACTTGCTGATTTTCGACCAGCTCGGCTAAGTGTAGCCTGGCCGATTCTGTGGAATGGCTCCCGTCCACTGTCATCAGGTCAACCCCCAGTAAACGAACCGTGGTGAGCCCTGTGCCGGTGTCGACCAGGACCGTTCGACCTTCAACAACTTTCAGTACTTTACCCGAAATGACGTTGCTGTCGTTGTCTGTAATTCGGACAGGTAAAACGGTAGTCAACTCTGCAGGATTGGTGGATACGACGACGGTGCCGGGACGGACCGCCGGTTTGCTGCTGATGACACGACGTACGCGTGTGGGAACTGCAATCGGATTTCGCCGCCGAATAACGGCAGGAACACGAGGATAGCCATTGAGACGTCGGAGTTGTCCAGTGCGGATGGCCGGAACAGTCGCACGAATCCTTTTGCTCACTTTGTTTTTGGTTCTGGAAGCATTCACCAGTGAAACAACAGGCTTTCCAGGCCTGGGCCGGACTGCAAACGCAGATGTTGCATCAGCCAAAAAAAAAACCGTGACCAGCCCCCCGGCGATGATTCCTCGACTTGTTATTTCGTATTGCCTGAACATGATTCTGTCCTCGCTATAGAAAGCTGCCGTTATTCATCAGTAATACTGCTCGCATTCGTTTAAACCCCGTACACACGTTTTGGATTCGCGTGCTGTATCTTTTTTTTCTTTTTTTTTGACATCGCGTTGAACCGAACAGAATCCGGTCCGGGGCCATCGCCACGTTTGGACGGACGAAAAAGGACTGGTGGGGTCTGTTTCCCCGATCTCTCCGGCGGACACAGACGACCGGGGCAGCCAGGTCGCTCTGTCAGAACCTGTCGGCAAACGTGCAGATGCTGTCTAGGGCCAGCTTGTTCACAAGAGAATAGACATTTCCCCACTGCTACTGAACTGCCAAAACCACATCTGCTCGCATGTCAACAGGCCGTCATCATGCATCAGACAGGTTTTCCCCGGTTGACAGACCCAACCCCATGGAAATCTGCACCGGCTTTGCGATACGCTTTGTCCTGGTTAATCCGGAAATGATCAGGAGAATTGATTGTGGCAAACGTGCTGAATTTCAAACAGGAACTCACGGGCTGCTTTGGCCAGCCGGTTGCAGAGAATCCCACACAGGCCATGATCGAGGCGGCCTACCGTTATCACCATCTCGACTGGCGCTATCTGACGATCGAAGTTGCCCCTGACGGCCTGGCGGCCGCAGTGGCCGGCGCCCGTGCAATGGGATTTGTCGGATTCAACTGCACAATTCCTCATAAGGTGGCGGTGATCGAGCACCTTGACGGCCTGGGCGAATCCGCATCTGTGATGGGAGCCGTCAACTGTGTGGTGCGTCGGGATGACCGGCTCGTGGGAGAAAACACAGACGGCAAAGGTTTTGTTGAATCGCTGCGCACTCTCACGGATCCGGCGGACAGCAAAGTCGTCATTTTGGGGGCAGGCGGGGCCGCGCGAGCCATCAGCGTTGAAGTTGCCCTGGCCGGTGCCACTTCGATTACGATCGTCAACCGTTCAGAGGGCCGGGGTACGGAACTGGTCGAATTGCTGCGGGACAAAGTCAAGGTGGAGGCTCAGTTTGTCAAATGGGATGGCGACTACTCCATACCGGACGGAACCGACATGGTGATCAATGCGACATCGATTGGACTGTTTCCTGATGTCGATGCCCGGATTGCTGTTGATGTGTCAGGTCTGAAGGCCGGCATGGTCGCTGCCGATGTCATTCCGAACCCTCCGGAAACCCGTTTTGTCCGCGATGCCCGGGCCACTGGCTGCAAAGTCATCGACGGACTGGGAATGCTGGTGAATCAGGGTGTCATCGGCGTTGAATACTGGTCGGGGATCAGTCCGGATCCGGGTGTCATGCGGACGGCACTGGAAGACGTCTTTGGTAACTGAACTAATGGCTGCCCGGGGCGTGAACTCTGCGTTTCCCCTGAGATGCCTCAACTGCGACTCCAGATCCAGGAGTAAACAGATGGCCTTTTGTCTGTCCACGTTATTCCTCGTATGTGCCGTTTACCCGGCACTGGTTTCCGCCGCAGAACCTCTTCCCAACATTCTCTGGATTACCAGTGAGGACAACGGTCCGGAACTGGGTTGCTACGGTGATCGATACGCAACGACGCCGAACCTGGACGCGTTTGCTGAACGTAGCCTGAGGTATCGCACATGCTGGTCGAATGCTCCCGTGTGTGCGCCGGCCCGAACGGGGATTATCACAGGTGTATATCCACCCGCAACCGGCGCTCAGCACATGCGGAGTAATGTGCCCATGCCCTCATTTATGAAAATGTATCCGGAGATTCTGCGTGAGGCCGGTTACTACTGCACGAACAACAGCAAGACCGATTACAACCTGATCGCAACGAATAGGGTGTGGGACGAATCCTCAAAGAAGGCTCACTGGAAAAACCGCGCAGAAAACCAGCCGTTTTTTGCCATCTTCAACCATACGATCAGTCATGAAAGCCAGATACGGAACCCGATTACGTCTGCCGACCGAATCCACGATCCGGCCGAAGTTCGAGTCCGCGCGTATCATCCGGATACTCCGGAAGTTCGAAAAGACTGGGCTCAGTATTACGATCGCCTCACGATGATGGATGCCGGAGTCGGCGAAAATCTTAAGGAACTGGAAGCAGCAGGCCTGGCTGACGAAACGATCGTGTTCTACTACGGAGACCATGGGTCAGGAATGCCGCGAAGCAAACGCTGGCCTTACAATTCCGGTGAGCATGTGCCGCTGATTGTACACATCCCGAAAAAATTCAAACATCTTCGTCCCGACGAATACAAAACCGGCGGGGTATCCGGTCGACTGACCAGCTTTGTCGATTTTGCACCGACACTACTGAGCCTGATCGGAAAGAAGCCGCCGAACTGGATGCAGGGATATGCGTTTGCCGGGAAATATGATTCCGGACCGCAGCCCTATGTTTACGGCTATCGCGGCCGTATGGATGAGCGACATGACATGGTCCGAGCGGTGCGTGATCAGCGTTACGTCTACATACGGAATTATATGCCCCACAAAGTGTACGGACAGTACATTCGGTACATGTTTCAAACTCCCACGACGCGGATCTGGAAGGAACTGTATGACGCCGGTCGACTGAATGCGGCGCAGTCTCGGTTCTGGCAGACGAAGCCGGTGGAAGAGCTGTATGATCTGGCATGTGATCCGGATGAGGTTGTGAATCTGGCATCTTCAGAAGAGCACCAGGAAATCAGGAAACGTCTTGCCGGAGCCCAGCGCGAACTGGCAGTGAAGATTCGTGATCTGGGTTTCCTTCCGGAAGGTGCCATTCATGCCCGTGGTGCGGCATCAAGCCCCTATGAATATGGTCATTCTGCAGACTATGACCCTGAACGACTGATGGATATCGCAGAGCGTGCATCATCTCTTGATCCAAAATATACGGGGGATCTGATCACAGCCCTGTCAGCGGAAGACAGTGCAGTCCGTTACTGGGCCGCGATGGGTCTGCTGATGCGGGAACAGATTGGTGTCGACGCCGGACGTGCTGTTCTTCGTATGACTCTGCAGGACCAGGCCGCGCCGGCACGCATTACGGCAGCTCAGGCACTGGCTCAGTGGGGAAATGCAGAAGATCTGAAACTGGCGATTCCGGTTTTGCTGTCAGCAGCACCTATTGACCAAAATGACATCTACACGTCCCTGCTGGCTCTGAATGCTTTCGATGCTATTGACGAACGTGCGGCGTCTGTACTGCAGGAACTTTCACAAATGCCGAAAAATGGTGAGGTGCCACCACGCATGGGGGCCTATGTGAAAAATCTACTCACAAAGACACTGTCAGACCTGCAGAAGCCCCGGCGCCCCTGAATTGGGATAAGGACACCCCCCTACTGAATGCCGGTACGATGGCCTGTCACAGACCAGTCGATCTGCAGAATTGAACCGGCAGGACTGATGTCACCGGTTGTTGATTGCCAACGTTTTCTTGTTGCCGGTTTCAGAGTCCGGCCCGACGGGACACGGAAGATGCTGCCTTGGACCTGGACGTTCATTTCCGCCGAACCCTGACAGTTCCGGTCGCATATTTTCTCCCGTCTCAGTGCGCTGTCGTCTTTCACGTCTCCGGTTCAAAGCCGATCGGGCAAATTTCCGTCTTCGTCAAATGGCAGATCCCGCAGCTCACTGATCACTTCGAGGTCATTTCGTTCCTGGGCCTGCCTCCAGTACGCGGTACCACATTCCAGCTCCGCAATGCTCTTCGTGTTTTTTATCCAGAGCAACTTGGCGTCCGGCGGGTCAGCAAGTCCAATCTGCGGCAGCATCACATCAATCATTTCCCGATCGGTCGGATAATCCAGAGGCAGCATGGCTTCTGCCGGGTATCCGCCGGTCTGCACATTGATCCGTGTCATCTCGATGTTCATTTTTTCAATAGCACGTGACCGACAGAACTCTGACAACCCAATCCCTACGGCGCTGCCGTGAGTCTGCACTGATAAATCCCGGATGGCGATCATCTTAATTCGGGGATTGATATCAGGGGAGGCCTGGTGACAACGATCCTTGCGACCGACCACATTCACGTCCAGTCCGGAACCACTGATGTTCTTGCCAATCTCATCAACCAACAGGATGTCAGCAGCATCAAACGGCAGTCGAGGCATCCACTGTTTGGCCAGCAGCAGCAGCTCCTTTTCCCGTAATTCCAGCTCATCAGGAGCGATCGCCCTGATTCGGCTTGTTTCACCGTAGCTGTTCTCAACAATCCCCAGGCCAGCCACGATTGAACAGCGAGCGACCACTTCTCTGGCAACACTGCGTACAATCTGTCCGAATGAAAAATCGCGGATGGCTCGATGGTAGACTTTGGCGCCCGCATGCTTGCCCAGCCCGATCAACATCATCTTCATCAGACCACTTTCGATGTCCCCCACAAATGAGGTGTGCGGCTTCACTCGATTGCAGACAATGACATGATCTGCAGCGAACGCCGTCGCATCGAAATGCACAGGAAAACCCTCGGCCGCATGGCACACGATTCGGGTCTCCATGCTGGACCGGATCGGGCACCCGCAAAACTCTTCGGTCACACCGTACGATTCAAGGATTCGTCGCTGTCCTTCTGCCGTGCCTCCCCCGTGGCTTCCCATCGCCGGAACGATAAACGGTTGTGCTCCCAGTCGCCTGACATGATCCACAACGGCCCTGGTAATCGAATCGATGTTGGTGATGCCGCGACTCCCGGCCGAGATTGCCACCGACTGACCGGCCGAGACAACATTGGTCAGCTGGAGATTCATCAACTCGTTCTCCACCGATCCGGCAATGTCCTCCAGCTGCGGATCATTAAACTTCTGACGAATCCGAAATATCTGCGGATAAGCAGGCATCAACTGATTTTCCTTACCGATGACCGTATCACGACACGACGAAGTCTATACCTGACGAGAAGCCTGTGATTTCAAGAGCTGCCCGCTCAATAATGATCATAACAGTTCAGGCTGTCACTGAGACGTTGCCTGCACGTCACTTTGCCAGCCACCGTCCAAACAGGATCTGCCTTTGCATCTCCTGCCTGAAACGTCCTTGATGATTGTTACGCTCGGCGTGATAATACGTGGTATAACCGTAGAGAATACGACAAGGAATTCCCTGGACACCTGCAGCGAGCCTTAAACAGCTTGCGGGAACCGGGACCAGCTGCTTTAATTGAGACAGTACGCAGTTAGATATCGGCGAAGCCGAAGGGATGAATCATGGCTGGACAGACGGGTCGAGCATCGTTAGCTGGGTTCACACGGCGTCGATGGCTGCAGAGTGGTGGAGCGGCAGTGGCGTCCGGCATCTGGCCGTCTCTGCTGACAGCGCGGTCCAGCAGTGGAGCGTCGGCTCCTGCTCGTCAGGCAATCATCATTTATCTGCAGGGTGGACTGTCACACTACGAGAGCTTCGACCCCAAACCCAATGCCTCAACCGAGTATCGCGGTGAGTTCCAGTCAATTGCAACAAGTCTGCCGGGGATTCGGTTTTGCGAACATATGCCACGACTGGCAGCGCGTGCTCACCAATTCAATGTGATTCGCAGTACATTTGTTGATTCGCCTTCTCATGAGCATGCAATTCACAGTTCACTGACCGGATGGCAACCTCCAGGTTCCCCCAGAATTCTGGCCGGTGAACTGGTCCGGAACAAACTGCATCCCGCAGTCGGTGCTGTTGTCGCACGCGGTCGCAGGGACGAACGCCCGGGCCTGCCCGGTTACGTGACGGTCCCGCACGCCGGGCAGCTGGGAGCTCGGGTCCACTATGCAGGAGCGGGCATGCTGGGAGTTAACTACGAGCCCGTCGATTCCGGCATGCCTCCGGTTCGCGCAGATCAGCCGTTCACCGGTCCGTCTGACCTGCAACTCAGCAGCAAATTAAACAGCCGCCGGATTCGCGATCGACTCACGTTACTGGATGGTATGCAGCGGAGCGATTTCTCCCCACTCGAACTCGAGGGACTGGGGCCTTATCATCGTCAGGCCTACGAGATTCTTTCCGGTGGAGCGGCGGCTCAGGCTTTCAATTTGTCCGCCGAACCACAACGGGTGCGAGAACAGTATGGCCATCATCTGTGGGGTCAGCAAACCGTACTGGCCCGCAGACTGGCTGAAGCGGGAGTCCCCATGACGCTGATGAACTTCACGCTCAACCAGGTGAAGGGACAGGACTGGGACACTCACAAAGACAATTTCGGACTCATGAAGGACGTTCTGCTCCCGCCCATGGATCTGGCGGTGAGCACACTGCTGGACGACCTTGAGGTACGTGGCCTGCTGGACACCACGCTGGTTGCGATGTTCGGTGAATTCGGTCGTACTCCGCGGATCAATAAAGACGCGGGACGCGATCATTGGGAGAAGGTGTTCTCGGTGATGCTTGCCGGAGGTGGACTCAAGTCCGGCGTGGTCGTTGGCAACAGTACACGCGATGGTGACTTGCCCCTGAACCGCCCGGTGCATCTCAACGATGTACTGGCAACGATCTATCACCAGCTGGGCGTTCCGTGCGACGAAGTGATTCACGACGAACTTGATCGCCCGTTTCCGGTTCTGCCTCACGGCACGCCAGTCCCGGAACTGCTCTAATTAAGCGAAATCAGTACGATCGGTTGTTGGTTGCCCGGTAAACTGCATGTTTTGTCGAAACCGGAACGGTCGCAGTTTCCGCTTCCTTTTGTGTGGTCATTCCGCAGTGGCGCCACACTGGTACCACGTTTCACGCGAATGGTGCTGCTGAAAAATCCGTTCTTCAGAATCACCATGGATGTGATAGTGTTGGCTGATTGGCATATCGCTGCACGGCTATGATCAGTTCTGCCCCGGCGCCGGGTTCCAGCCGGACTGAAAAATGTCGACGATTGACCGGGTATTTTTTGTCACCGGTCTTAACCCAAAGACACTCATGTTCACCGTACGCCCCTGTCTGGATGACAACATCTCTTGAATGAAGCTGGTTAACATTCACCAAAGTAACCCTGGTATGTCTCTGATCCATGCGCGTCACCAGAGACGCAACATCCGGCGGCAGTCCTGCTCGGTGATTTTCGGGATCAAAGTATCTGACTCGGGTATGCAGAGTCCAGACCCTGCCTGTTAGATTTCCGCCCAGCATCAGCCTGACCAGTTCATTGACGTCGGCCGGATTGTATTTCAGAGACCAGTCCGCCAGACGTGTGTCCGGGGTGGTGGGTTCATCCCGCATGTTTGCCATCCTGCTTCTGATGACTTCAAGCTGACTGCGGAGCGACTCCTCGGGGTAATCAGGATTGGCACCCTCCAGAAAATCAATCCATCCGTTTCCGCGCAATCTGTTCAAGTCTTTCCGGTCCATCGACCAGAGATAGATATCGATGAGTTCTGAAATGTAGAGATTTGATGTCCAGTTGTACCATCCTTCCACGCCCTGACCGTCCGGCACATCGAGCTTTTCGTCAACGACATCAAACACGTCGTATTTCCGGGGTTCGTCTCTACCAATGTGGATACCGTAATTGGATGGAATCATCTCGACACCATCAATGATCTTTTTGTGCTCATACAGGTTGTCCAGCTGAGTCCGCAGCGCGTCGATGTAGCCTGAGTCTCCTGTCAGCAAATAAGCGTTACCCATCCCGGGCCAGACGCCCCAAAAGACATGGCTTTCATGCTCGTGTCTTTTGGTCCAGTGGTAATAGGAGAAGTTCCACCCGTAAGTACCCATGTACCACTTCTGAGTTTCTGCCTGTTTGTCCAGATACCATTTGTCGGCGACTCCTGTACCAATTTTTCCGTCTGATCCCACATTCGACGGAAAATTTCCTCCCGTGGCATCAGCGCGTTCCTTCCAGGCATCTGCATATTCCAACAGCCAGTCACGATACTTCGATTCATGCTCCAGCATGAATGCATTGAGTGCCAGTTGTGTGGCGCACAGGTTTAACGGGTGATCGCCGGCGGTGCTTTGCGGAAAATAATAGAAATGATGAATGATACCGGAGTATTCCTCAGCGTAATCCATCATCGTGGTTCTGCCGCCGTTGTGATGCAGCAAATGAAATTTGCCCCGGGTTAAATCGCCGCCCCAGTCATAAGCGGTACCTTCCCTGAGCATGGGTCCCCTGCTGCCGGTCCAGAAACTTCGAATCATCCGCTGCTGCCGGTCATAGTTGAGGGCATCAGGGTCTTCATTGAGATAAAATCCGGCAAACCGTCGAAACCTGGTTTGCATCAGTTTGTGATCAGGCTCCGAGAGTCCCTGGTGAATCAGGCCCTGATAGCCTTCCGCCTGATGCATGAAGTCAGACATCGGCATGAACTCTTTGTAGTAAGCTCCTTCAGAAGCGACATCGGTGGAACTCGTGGTGACCTGCGAATACTGTCGGTAGGTTCCCTCAAGTCCCTGCTTATAAAGTTGCAGCACATTGTCAGACGCACCAAGGGCATGCAGGATGGTCCAGTTTTTGAAATTCTCGATGGCGTCGTCGGTTCCATCAAGGGCCCCCCACCTTGCAACATGCAGCAGGTAGCCTCTTTCATCGAAGAAGTGATCATAAAAATCACTGACGGCTGCGCCTGCGGTCTCCAGCAGTTCACGCTCCAGCAACGCCCACTCTGGCGGAGACATCGGAGTCGCGATGCGTATGGAATCCTGAGCTTCCGCATTCATACCTAACAACGTGGAACCAACAGCCAACAGCCACAGCACGCTTGGAAATATGACAGATTTCATTTTCGTTACCCTTTTTTACTCAACAGGCTGCCGGTGACTCAAAGAAACACAAATCCGCCGAACAACGGAAACTTCAACTCAGTTCACCGTCCTCGGCTTCCTTTAGTCACTGCGCTGTTCTGAGCAGAACGTGTTACGACGGTGAGCGTCTGGTCCGTACACCTGGCAAAACGTCATTCTTCCTCGATGCGATAGAGATGAGTATCACTTCTCAGAAACAGAGCACCATCAGCCACCGCGGGTGAGGCTTTGAACGTGCCGCTAAGCTGGTTGGTCGCCAGAATCTCGTGTTCTCTTCCCGCGGTCAAAACAGTTGTCCTGCCGTCACGACCGCAGAAATAGATCCGACCGGCGACTTCGACTGGCGAAGCATCGTGGTTGCCTCCAAGTCGTTCACGCCAGTACTCCTCACCGGTAAGCGCATCAACGCAGGTCGCCACTCCACTTGTGTCAATGACGTACAGTTCCTGGTCGACCAGCAGCGGAGACGGAACATGGGCGATCCCTTTCGATCGCTGCCACACGACCTCGTCTTCAGGAATCCGACCAGAGCCGGGACGAAAAGCGTAAACACAAAAATGGTCCTGCGCGACAGAACCCACCACATAAAACAGACCATGTCCATACGACGGTCGACAGACGATCGAGAAACCCGTGTACGGCATCCACCAGAGTTCCCGGCCGGTCTTCAGATCATACGCCGCCACGTGATCGGCTCCGTTGCTCACCAGCTGGGGGAGACCGTCAACGGTCTGCACCAGCGGAGTCGAGTACGCCATCTTTGAAATTCGTGATCCTTCCGGACGACTGGCATCTCTCTCTGCAGCCGCCTCAAGATGCGATCGATGTTGAAGCCACCGGGTTTCTCCTGTCTGTTTGTCGAGCGCCACCAGAAACTGGTTGTCGATTCCGTCGCAGGTCAGGATCAGCAGATCCTCGTGAAGAATCGGAGAGCTTCCTGCTCCCTGGAACGCGTTGTATTCGAATTCGGTATTTGTCCAGATAATGTTGCCCTCAGTATCAAGACAGACAGTTCCACGAGGCCCGAAATGGACGTAGACATGCGCACCGTCAAGCACCGGTGTCGGGGAGGCGAATCCGTTCGTTTCGTGCCGCCGACCAGGCTCCGAAGTCGTTAATACTTCGAGGTCATGCAGGAGCTGTCCGGAAGTTGAATCAATACAGAGGGCGTGGAGAGATTTACCTTCGTTTCTGGCGCTGGTCATCCACACCTGGTTTCCGGCAATCACGGGCGACGACCATCCTTCACCAGGGACTGCAGTTTTCCAGGCCACGTTCTCCTGTTCGCTCCAGTGAACAGGTGTCCCTTTCTGATCGGAGTGTCCCTGGCCGTCCGGACCGCGAAACTGCGGCCATTCCGCTGACACACTTCCGGAAAACAGGATTCCCAGGACACAGACTGAAATGATTCGTTTAAAAAAAGTAACGACCACAGATGAAAGTCCGGCAAACAGAGAATGGAGAAACACAACAGCACAGACTCGCAGCAGATCGGAACCTCACCCGAATTTCAAGTGTGGATTCCGGTTTGCCTGATTCCGCCGGGTGGAAAACTGCAAATTGCACGGCGCACAGCGTCAAGCCCCGCGCAGTCCCAGACTGCGAAGCATGCAAAGACCGAACCTGGGCGACAGCACACGCAAATCAGTTCACTTTTTCAAGCACCTTATTGCATCGGGCTGCGCGTATCCCATGGGATTGCTGCGGCCGATCACGACAGAGACGGCGATCCTGATCTTTTCGGTTCCGCCCCGGGACACGGACAGGCCATGTGACATAAATGCTTCGACGGGCCGTCAGGTGACGTGGAATAGAACAATCACATGTTTGTTGGCGTTCCGCCTCCACGGCACGAAGATCACGCTGACATGGATGATTATGGCAATTCCAACGGCGTGTCGGCCGTGGGGATGTCGAAGCTCGGGAACAATGAGTCCCACTACATCGCCTGGATTCCAAACCGCCAGCGGCACCTGCTCAAAAACAACTGGCGACGCGCTAACAACATGCTCATTGCGGATCTCAACGACAACAATCGTCCGAACATTATTGCAGCTGCCGAGCATATGAGCCGGGACGTATGGTAGTGGCAGAACGAAGCATGCACGCCGCCTGTCTCCGATCTTCCCACGGCAGCCCGACGGGGCATACCGACCATTGCCCAACAGAGCGCGAAGGCATGACGTTCTGCCAACACACTGGCAGCCGTTGGTCTGGAAATGAATTCAGGAGTCTCCACCGTCGAAGTCAACGTACGGAAAACGGCGGAAGGTGAATTGGTCATCCGTACCGGAGATGCTCCTGACAGCACGACCAGCCGGACAGGTCTCGTCAGGAACCGCACTCTGGTCGAATTTCTCTTTCCTGCTCTAAGGAGCGCACGGAACACAGCCGGACGCAGGAGCGCAACACTGTTCACCACAACCTTTGCCACCGCCGGAATCCTGCGTGCAGGCAACCGACCATTCCCACACACACTCTTCGACTTCGTATTCCTGTTTCTTCATTTTACGAACCTGGCGAATACGACATCCCGTCAATTTTGAAAAGAGGCTCCCCAGAATTCCGGATTCGGCATGGCAGCGTGGACTGTCCTGGCAGCCCTCGACTCCACATTCATTGCACGTGCCGTCTCTTCCGGAGTTGTTACTACTCCGAAAGAACGGAAAAGGACATGGCGGCAGCCGGACCGGCGGAATACAGATGTAACTGCATTCAACGTTGTAACAATGTTTCTTGACTTTTTTGATTTTGACCGTGTTTTGACAGCTGAGATTCGTTGGCTGACAACTGCTGATGCACGTGTCACCACATCCGTCCGGTTTGCAGGTACCAACGTCAGCCTGGCCGGACCGCGTTCCCAGAGTCAGGACGAATGCCAACACGACAAAGCATTGTAAAACGTTCATATTATGTTTCTTTTGGAAGACGGGATGTTGATTTGAGAACGAGTGGTTTGAGAGCCGTACGCGTCCGGCACAAACCGGTACCAATGCAGCACCGTCCCCCGGAAAGAAACCGTATTGGCGACATCGGATACAGAAAACCGGCTCCCCCCCCAGGGAACTCATGACCACAGGGAATACTCAGACAACTTAGAAGTCGATCATGAATCGGGTGCCGAAGATGTCGTAGTCACCACCCGTCAACTGTCCAC
Organism: Fuerstiella sp.; assembly: GCA_022447225.1. Lineage (NCBI taxonomy): Bacteria > Pseudomonadati > Planctomycetota > Planctomycetia > Planctomycetales > Planctomycetaceae > Fuerstiella > Fuerstiella sp. The sequence continues at coordinate 750,548 of JAKVAZ010000006.1, forward strand.
CCACAGCACGGTCATTGATCGTTCCGTTGATGTAGTTGAACTGTATGCGGGTATTGGCATTCCACAGCCAGTTCAGACCAAGAGTGAGACTTTCTCCAACGCCGCCGAAGATGTTTTGATCGTTGAAGTCCGCATAGGAATAGCGTGCCGCCACCTGCCAGGCTCCCCAGCCGGTACCGCTTCCACCGTCGCAGCGGTCAACGAGGAAGAAGTTTTCAAAAGGCTTGACTCGGTTCAGCGTGCCGTTCTTGCGATTCCATGGCATATGTTCACCGGTCAGAAAGTATGATGCATACACATAACCGCCGTGCAGATGCAGATCACTGAAGCCAGTATCTCGCTGCATAAACATATTTTGGTACTCCCCGACAATCTGCAGGGAACCGATGTTAATGACTTTTTCCAGACCGATCATTTCATACCAGTCGGCCCCGGCGATGCGGCCTGTATCCAGCCATCGCTGATCCGTTCTCGCTTCCGGACGATGACGAAAACGTGCTTCATTCTGGGACTCCGTTTCCCCAAAGTCAGTGGGATCGCCCCCCGTTGATCCGTCCGGATGGGCGAATGTTGTGGACACGGCCCAGTGAGCGTAACCACGGCCTCCGGAAGATTCGTCGTACCAATAGGTATTCGCCAGTCGTCCTGCGATTTCGCCCTGCAGATGGTCGCTGATGTAGTTTCCTTCGTCCTGAATCAGACGCTGGTTCCAGACACCGTAGCGCCAGTTCCAGGCTTGATCCTCTGAAACAGCGTTGGACGAAACTCCCAGACGTCGGCAATCCTGATTGAACGACTCAATCACAAATGGACGTTCCAGAAACACGTTGTGTCGACTGCTGTTAAGGTGGTCAAGACCATAGGGGCGTTTGTGATTTCCGACGATGACGGTTTGCAGCCACGATGCGTCTTTCACAGAAATAAAAGCATCACGAAATTCAGAGTCGTTGCCTCCGGCGAATTCCATTTCGATCCGGTAGCCCATGTTAGGACTGACATCACCCCTGACACCGAACCGCATCCGGCGGAATCCGGCGCGGTCCTGAGGTGTGTTGTTGGGGTCCCCGGTTTCAATCACGTTGATGCCCGGACTCGAGTCGGGTATTCCCCAATAGTCAGCATGAATACGGCCGACGACTTTCATGGATTTGGTGGCCGAGGTGCCGGACTGGACTGATTTCTTAATGGAGGCCGTGAGTTCATCGTTGGCTTCCTGTTGTTCTTCCCATTTTTCCAGCCAGTCACTGCTGGGATCTTTCACATAAGTGCCAGGCTTCGGGGCCCACGACGCTGAAGTGAACGGTTCTGAGCTGGTATCAGAGGATTTTTCCTGAATCGGCAGCTGTTTTTCCAGCTCCTTAATGCGAGCTTCTGCCGCTTCCAGACGCTGAATCAGTCTTTGCTCCGGTTCATCCAGCGCAAACGCTGCCGGACCTCCCATTAAGGCCAGTACTGCCAAACAGATCAAACCTGTAATTCGAAACAACACCACGTCGAATGCTCCGCACACAGTGTGTCACACAAGGTAATCAAAGGGCAAATTCACAGCGAATTTCTCCCCGTTACAATTGTTGTGATCGGAACAATCGTTAGTGCATCAATACAAAGACGGTCCCCGCAAATATAAAATTAACACAAAACACATTAAGACATACCGATCCAAATCCCACACAGACACAGACACAGAATAGCTTGCTGAAAGCACCCGTTGCGGCAATATCTGCCGTACCGTTTCCTGGTGGAACTGTGGGTCACCATAGAAATCAAGTATTGGATCTACGTGATCCGATCGGCACTCTTATCGCGGAAAGTCACGTCCCTCTTTCCTCCGACAGTCAACTTCAAAAACAAACCAATTGAGAAAGGTCTGTTTGAATGCGAGGCCCCTTCGTTCCGGGACAAGGCGCATGAGTACACCTGGTCGCAGTTGACTCTTCAAACTTCAGCGAGGGGATTTAGTCCTATTTACCGTCGATGGAGAGCAACTCCACTTCAAAGATGAGAGTGGAATTGGCGCCAATGACGGCGCTGCGGCGCTGCGGACCATAGGCCATCTCGGACGGTATGTAGAAAGTCCACTTCCCACCAACCTTCATCAACTGGAGTCCTTCGGTCCAGCCGCGAATGACCCGGTTCAAAGGAAAGGTCGCGGGTTGTCCTCGATCGACAGAACTATCAAACACTCGTCCGTCGATGAGGGTCCCGTGGTAATGCACTGTGACCGTGTCAGTCGCGGCCGGACTGGGCCCGCTGCCTTTCGTCATGACCTTGTACTGAAGGCCGCTGGGCAGGCTGACCACGCCCTCCTTTTCCTTATTTGCCTTCAGAAAAGCGACTCCGGCAGCTTTATTGTCTTCGCCTTCACGAGCTTGACGTTGTTTTTGGTAGTCCTGCAAACTCTGCTGCATTATCTGCGGGGTGAGCAGAGATTCAGCATTGGCCTGAGCATCCTGGAATCCTTTGACGAGGAGACCGACCTGCAGATCGTTGCCAAAATTCTGTCCAATCTGGTAACCGAGGGAGTAGCTGACTTTCTCAGGGAGAGTCTCGAGAGCTCCGGCGTTTTGGCTCTCTTTTTGGGCAAAACTGTCCGAACTCAACCACAACCCAAACAAGGCCAGGGCAATCAGGCCGGCGGTCCATTTCATCGATGTTCCTTTCAGAGATATTTCAAAATCAGAGAATACTTCACCCGGAGCTAAAATACGACCAATTCTGAAACCGGCAACCCCACAGGAGATGAACTTACGACACCAGGCAAACCGCCTAAACCAGCAAGACATAGCGACGCACCTGGAATTTTTCAGAAGCGACAGCACTATCCTCCAAACCGGAACCAGACTTCACCGGGCATGGATCACAGGCCTTTCCCGCCATGCTCGGGCTTTCCTCAAACGCAGGCAGGTTGACGAAATGTTCGAACACTCCTCCCTGGCACAACGCACGACCTGTCTACATTAAAGCCGGTTCTGTCCACCCAGGTCAGACAGAACATTCGAAACGATCGAGTTCCATGACCTTGCTCCAGGCAGCCACGAAATCATGCACGAACGACTGCTGTGAGTCTTCACAGGCATAAACTTCCGCGATGGCTCGAAGCTGGGAGTTCGAACCAAAAACAAGGTCAACAGCCGTACCGATGTATCGGGTCTCCCCGCTTGCCCGATCGCGCCCTTCGTAAACGTGCTCGCACCGGGAGGACTTCTGCCACTCAGTGTTCATGTCCAGTAGATTCACAAAGAAGTCGTTGGTCAGCGTTTCCGGTCGATCGGTGAAGACACCAAGATCCGTGTGTCCCACATTTGCCTTCAGGACGCGCATACCACCGACGAGCACCGTCATTTCAGGAGCAGTCAGCGTCAGCATGTGGGCCCGATCCACCAGCAGTTCTTCGACCGGTCTCGTCGGTTCGCCTTTGACATAATTGCGGAACCCGTCGGCAGTCGGTTCCAGTACAGCGAAAGACTCCACATCGGTCTGATCCTGTGACGCATCGGTTCGGCCGGGTGTGAAACCAACAGTCGCGTCGTAACCGGCGTTCTTCGCAGCCTGCTCAACAGCCGCACACCCGCCCAGAACGATGAGGTCAGCGAGTGAGACCCTCTTTCCGTCGGACTGTGAGCTGTTGAAGTCCGTCTGAATCTGCTCCAGCGCCTGCAGTACTTCCGGCAGCCTGGGTGAGTTGTTGACATCCCAGTCTTTTTGTGGCGCGAGACGAACACGTGCCCCGTTCGCCCCTCCGCGTTTATCGGTACCACGAAATGTTGCGGCCGACGTCCAGGCGATCAGTACCAGGTGAGAAATAGAAACACCAGATGCCAAGATCCTGGCCTTGAGGTCAGCAATGTCCTGTTCGTCGATCAATTCGTGGTCAACGGCCGGGACAGGATCCTGCCATAACTGAGGCTCCGGTACTAACGCCCCGTGGCATCGCGAATGAGGTCCCATGTCACGATGGGTCAGCTTGTACCAGGCTCTGGCGAAGGCGTCCGCGAAGTCGTCCGGGTTTTCGTGGAAGCGTCTTGAAATCTTCTCGTAGGCTGGGTCCATCCGCAGTGAAAGGTCAGTCGTGAACATCATCGGGGCGTGCTTCTTCGAAGAATCGTGAGCATCGGGCACGGTAGCCACTGCGGACGCATCGGTGGGCGTCCATTGCGTAGCACCTGCGGGACTCTTCGTCTGCTCCCACTCATAAGCGAACAGATTTTCGAAGAAATTGTTGTCCCATTTTGTTGGTTCGTTGGTCCATGCGCCTTCCAAACCACTGGTGAAGGCATCGGCACCCACACCGCTGCCAAAGCTGTTCTTCCAGCCAAAGCCCTGTTCCTCAACACTGGCACCTTCAGGCTCCGGACCGACATGGTCATCTGCACAGGCACCGTGAGCTTTGCCAAAGGTATGTCCGCCGGCGATGAGCGCAACCGTCTCTTCGTCATTCATCGCCATGCGTCGGAACGTCTCTTTGATGTCTCTGGCTGCCGTGACCGGATCCGGGTTTTCGTTTGGTCCCTGAGGATTCACATAGATCAGGCCCATTTGAACGGCACCAAGAGGATTCTCGAGTTCCCGGTCACCGGTGTAACGCTCATCGCCAAGCCAATCGGTCTCCTGGCCCCAGTAGATATCCTCCTCGGGCTCCCAGACGTCCTCGCGTCCGCCGGCAAAACCGAACGTCTTGAACCCCATGGATTCCAGGGCACAGTTCCCGGCGAAGATCTGCAGATCGGCCCAGGAGAGCTTCCGTCCGTACTTCTGTTTGACGGGCCAAAGCAGCCGGCGGGCCTTGTCGAGGCTGACATTGTCAGGCCAGCTGTTGAGAGGTGCAAAGCGAAGTGTGCCGGAACCCGCCCCGCCACGGCCGTCCTGAATGCGGTAGGTGCCTGCACTGTGCCACGCCATCCGAATGAACAGCGGTCCATAGTGGCCGTAATCGGCCGGCCACCAGGCCTGTGATGTCGTCATGACCTCTTCGACGTCTTTCTTCAGTTCCTCCAGATTGACCGTGCTGAACTCCTCGGCGTAGTTGAATGTCTCTCCCATAGGATCACATTGAGGAGAATTCTGGTGCAGAATCTTCAGATTCAACTGATTCGGCCACCAGTGCTGATTCGCCGTTGCCCCAACGGCCGTGTGTTGATGAGTTCCGCCAAGCACCGGACATTTGCCTGCGTTTCCATTATCGGACATCTGTGTTCTCCTTTTCGTTTGGTTTGGCTCGAAAGTTGGTTGGTCGGTTTTCTACGTGTTGCTTTGTTTGTCTATTCAGTCGCCGGGAAATCCCGTGCGCCCCCCCGAGACACTCGGAACAGGTACTCCAGTAGATCAGTTCCATCTGACCCGTCAGTCTCACCTCATCGATCTGATCACCCGAATCGGAAGCGGTCAAATGTTGAACCGGGACCTGCACACCTTCGTTACGAATGAAACCAGCTGATTCGCTACCAACAATTGGATCATATTCCTATTTTGGACTCGATCAACCATTTGACTGCACCCCGTAGAAATGCTGCTGGTCGGTCACGTCGGCAACAGCAACCAGTGAACCCGGGTGCCTCGTGAGCGATCAAAGCGAGACAGACGGGGGCGACTCAATCGTTCGAACCTGAGCAACATCCGCTTTGCGGTTTCAAAACAGGCGTATCGACGTGCATATTCCTGCAGTGAATGCCCCACGGGTTGAGTCTCACAGACCCTGCCCAACGGATCGCTAAGCAATCTCCGACACGATTCGACTGACCGGAGTCCTGCTACAGATTAATCAGTCGAATACAACCGTCGAAATGCGCAACGGCCAGTCTGGTTCCGTGGACAGTCATAAACAAGTCCAGTCCAGCACAGGGAATTTCCAGAGCGTGGACTGGCATGTCACTGTCTGTGTTCCAGAAATACAAATGAAGTCTTGGTTTATAGATCAGCTTCGAAGGTTGCGTTGAATCCGGACACAGCCTCGGTTGTTACGATCAGATTCGTTATGTTCTGCTCCCCGATATTCAGTTATCCAGGAACAATTTTGCCAAACTCCCGGCTGAAACAACTGCTGTATCTGATCTGTCTGCTGACCGATTTTTGCGCGTTTGTTGTCATATTCGCTGTGACCCGCCGACTGGCGGAGCAACAGGCAGATCTGTGGTACCTGGGAATGTTTGGTGCCGCATTCTCTTTCAGTGCCGGATTAACCAGCGTACTGAGCGGCTGGCTGTCCAGCCGATTTGACAGCCGATTCGTGTTCGTATCCGGATGCATCACCGTGGCACTCGGTGTCATGGCCTGCGCATTCGGTGACACAACTCATGCCGGTTTTTTGCTGCGGTATTGTCTGCTGGGAATCGGACTTGGGTTCATCTATCCCACGTTGATCGGCTGGCTCAATCGAAATGAAGATGTCCGTACGAATCGTCGGGGAGTCAGTCGGACCCTGATTCTGTACTGTGTGGCATGGAATGTGGGGATGATGTGTGGACAGCTGACCGCCGGCTGGCTGTTTGCCCAGGGTCTGGCATGGTTGTACGGACTCGCGTTTGGTGCCTCGATTGCCAACGTCTGCCTGGCGATTGCCGCGTCCCGACTGGTAGCTGCTCCGTCAGTTACCTCAGTCACCGGCAACGAAGACACGACCGAAGTGAGCGACCGATTCGCGGGTTCTGATCCCGTGAACACCAAAGTTGCTGTACACTTCAAGCGATTGGGCTGGATTGCGAATTCGGGAGGCACCTTTGGCACCGGTCTTGTACTTCATCTGCTGCCCGATCTTGTGGTAACCATCGGAATTCCAGCTGACAGTCACGGAAGTCTGCTTGCCTACGGACGGGGCGTGGTGATTGCGACCTATTTGCTGATGCACGTTAATAGTTTTTGGCACTATCGATTTAGTGTCTCGCTGGTGTCACAGGTTCTTGGCGCCATCGGATTGATTATGTTTGCCTGTGCAGACTCGGCAGTCACATTGATTGTGGGACTGACCCTGCACTCTCAACTTGCCGGGTACAACTATTTTTCGGGCTTGTTTTACAGCACGGTCGGAAGCTCCCCGGAGAGCCGTACACTGGCGGCTGGAATTCATGAAGCGACACTGGCAGCCGGAATGGCTGCCGGCACAGCGGCTGCCGGTGTCCTCGGCACGTTCATTGGAAATCGTGCTCCATACGTGCTGTCCTTCATCGTGCTTGCAGTACTGATCGTCGTCCAGATCGCTGTTTTTTGCCGCTGGTTCCTGTTCATGCAGAAGGATTCAACCGGTTCAGCGGCCAAATTTCTCGGTTCCATGTGCCCCGACGAGGCATCAACGGCGCGGCCCGAAATGTCAAACACGAACCATCCTCCGCAGTCGGTTGCACTGCCACAGAATAGAAACCAAGATCGGTCACAATCCTGATTGAGCGAATACAATTCATGGGGACTCATCAGATATTTGTCATCACACCGTATAAAGAATTTTCCCAGATGAAACACCTGATATGCGTTGCTGTCCTGATGTGCAGTGTGACTGTCGGAACTGAACAGCCGAGGGCTTTTGCAGGCACAGAGGCGGATCCTGCATCCATCGTGTCACGACTGAGGGAATCCGGAGCGCGACTACAAACAAATGATCACGGTCAGGTGAGTGAGGTAGCCTTCCTTCACGGTCCGGTTGCTGACAAATTCCTCGACGAACTGCAGCACCTGCATGGGCTTCGGGGACTGTACCTGTCCGATTCCGTTACCGATTTACAGATGCGGCATCTCAGTCCGCTAACCAGTCTGGAATGGCTGTATCTTGGTTTCAACACGCAGATCACCGATCGCGGACTGCGACACATTGCAGGTCTCACACAGCTGCAGACACTGTACCTTGAAAGCACACCCGTCACTGACGATGGACTGGTCCACCTCGCAAAATTACAAAATCTGCGGGTGCTCAACCTGGAACAAACCGAAGTCACAGATGCCGGTCTGGCCCATCTGCAGACTCTGATCAGCCTGACTCATCTGAAGTTGTCCGGCCCGATCACTGACGACGGACTGGTCCATCTGTCCGGCCTGCGAAACATGCAGCGCATCTACATGTTTGGAACCGAGGTAACCGAACAGGGAGTCCGGCGGCTTGAGAAGTATCTGCCTGAGACACGTTTGTTTTTTCACGGGTATCAGGTGCAAACGGAACCTGGGGGTGCTCCGCCTCGCGACTACAGTATTCCGCTCATCGATCTGGCCTCAGAAACACATCGGCAGGTCATTGTCGACAGGGAACCGGGGCAGTATCTGGGTCATCCCACCACCGTTCTGCTGGATGATGGCAGGACGATCGTGATCGTATATCCCGCCGGCCATGGCAAAGGTCGGATCAATCTCAAACGCAGCAGCGATGGTGGTCTGACCTGGTCGGAACGTCTGCCGACGCCTGCCAACTGGGCGGCCTCGGACGAAGTCCCCACGATCTACCCCACCATCGATCCTCAGGGAAAAAAACGGTTGTTGATGTTCTCAAACCTGTATCCGTTTCTGCAGTCGATTTCTGAAGATGACGGTTTGACATGGACGCTGAGGAAACCTGTTGGCAACTTCGGGGGCAGCGTGATGGCCGGCATGATTCGACTCAGGAACGGACACTACATGGCATTGTCCAACAACAGCAGACGCTTTGTCGGTGCTACCGGCCTGAAGACGGATAGATTTCAGGTATTCAAATTTGTTTCTGCGGACGGTGGCGTCACTTGGGGTCCTCCGGTGACCATTGCCCGGCATCCGAAAGCTCATCTTTGTGAACCGGGAGTCATCCGTTCACCGGACGGCAAACATCTGGCAGTACTTATGCGGGAAAACAGTCGTAAATTCAATTCTTTTGTGATCTTTTCAGACGACGAAGGTAAGTCGTGGACGGAACCGCGTGAACTGCCCGGTGCACTCACCGGTGACCGACACAATGGCAAATATGCACCGGACGGCCGACTGTTTATCACCTTCCGCGACACAACACACGAGAGTCCCACACGTGGCGACTGGGTGGGATGGGTCGGCACCTGGGATGACATCGCAAACGGACGCGAAGGTCAGTACCGCGTCCGTCTGATGGAAAACCATAAGGGCGCAGACTGTGCTTATTCCGGACTCGAACTGCTTCCGGACGGCACGTTTGTGGCGACCACCTATGGTCACTGGACCCGAGGTGAAAAGGCGTACATCGTGAGTGTACGTTTCACCCTGGCTGAAATTGACGATAAAGCCAGTCAGTGAAAATACAGATCCTTGCTGTTCCGGATGTTACATCGAAACCAATCAATATTGCGGTCCGGAGGGCGCGTACATTGACTTGACGTTTTGCAGTGTCATGCCGGTGAGTAGCCCATGACCTGTCACCCCAAATTTTCATTTTCCTGTTTTGCCGGAGTTAATGACCGGAAACGAAAGTGTTCCCGATTCAGGTCTCAGCCATCGTTCCTGTAAGGAGCCGTTCCTGTGCGAAAAATGATGCTTGTTTATCTGCTGACTTTTCCTGTGACCAGTTTCGTCACGTTCGCCGACGTATCCGAGACAGTAGCGAAATCCCGGTCATCGACCACGGCCTTACACATTCGACGGCCGGATCCGAACGCAGCGTATGTGTATGTCTACAGCGGACCGGGCACCGCAGATCGGCCGTTGTTCGAGATGTTGTTGCCTGAATATATCCATAACGACGGCAGAGAAATCCTGGCGGCGGAAAAAAGACCCGTTCATTCGTACTACCATATGCAGCCCACTGACTGGGAGGATCTCGGGAACGGTCGATGGCGGATGACACAGACCCACCCGGGATACCTGACCTACCAGATCGAATTATCGACCACGGTCGATGCTCTCTACCTGAACTTCCGCATTCGCAACGAGACGTCGGAGCCGTGGCGAAACCTGTCCGTTAACTTTTGTTCGGGTTCGGGATGGGGAGACTTCCAGCCTCCCAACAACTGGTTCAACCCGGATTTCCAGCCGGCTCCGCCGCCACCGGTCAGCAGGGATCCTCAAAAGGCCGCCCGCGAAATTTATCTGGGAATGGTCTCACGATGGCAGGACCAAGTGTTGCCGCAGCACGTCTGGGTACATACGGACGGGGGATGGAAGCGATATCAGGAAGATGGACATCGAGTGGATCTGCCATTGATTGTCTGTAGATCTCTGGATGGTCAAAAATTACTGGCTCAGGCGTGGAACAGGAAGTCCCCCGTCAGTCACGGGCCTCACCTGTGTATCCATCTGGCTCCTGTCATCGCCAATAAGGTTGAACCCGGCGAATGGGTCACGGCACGCGGGGCCACCTATCTCATGGACGGATCCCTGCAGAATGTGCTGGATCGCTATCAAAGCGACTTTGGCGATTCAGCTTCTGACTGAACAATCAGCGTCAGCATCTCCCACGGTCAGGGCACAGACAATTCACGAATTGAATTTCAGTGAGAAAACGTCGCATTCCAGCATGACAAATCGAAGTCGCACCGGCGTACCGGACAGACCGGAGAGATCACCGCCTGTCCAGTTCACCTGCTGAGAGATCCGATCACCAACCATGATCTGACAGTCGTCAAGGCCGAAGCCCGGCAGCGGATGGCCACCAGCGTCCTGAAGTTCTATTTTCAGGCTGCCACCGGCACTGGTTGAGTAATTGACATTCAGTGAACTGCCATCAAAACGGACCGGACGGGTCAGCATCTCACCATGGTCTGCACCGGCATGAACCGATGCAAAGCCATCCATTCGCAGTGTGAAGCGGCGGAAGGGGGTTGTGTAAATCGACATCTCGGTCGCGCCGGTGGGGACAACATTCAGCGCAGCGTAATTGCCGCGGTCACCCCACCGATTGATATCTGGTCCCGGTCGCATGAATGCTTCACGAAATGTACGGTCATAGGGACTGTCACCACGGGCTGTCATGAACATGATATCGGTGCTGTCACCTCGCGGCGGATGAAGTCGCGTGGGCAGGGCCACGTAGATGTGAGGAGCCCGAAAATACGGATGAGTCTGACTCGTATATAACTGCTCGCCGGGAAAGTTCGGCTCAAGTGCAACCGGATCACTCCATGAAACGAAGTCCTGCGAAGTGGTGCGGCTGATCGTTCGCAGTTTTCCGTGGACCGTCTTCCACGTGCGGAAATAGCAAACGTAGCACTGTTCGGTTTGGGACCAGAATGAAACATTCTGCGAGTCGAACGCAAGCTCATCGGAGGTGATCACAGGTTCCTCACGCAGCTTCGTCCAGTGAATCCCGTCATCTGAAGTGAACGCGAACAGACCGCCATCTCTGAGAACACCACCCAGTGCCTTGAATCTTCGGTCAACGGCCAGATGGTCATTGGGCACTTCAGGCCGTCCCGGAATCCAGATGCCAGGTCGCGTATCGAGAAAGGGCGAAAAAGTAGCACAGATTCCCCCTTCATGCAGGATGACGTTGTTGGCGCGGCTGCCGTCGACTGCATGCAGTCCCAGGGTAGGATTCGTCCAGTGAATCCCGTCGAAGCTCTCGTAATATCGTGTGACAATTGTGTCATCGCCGGTTTTTTTCATCCCGCGCGGATCACGCGTATACAGCCGAAACAATTCACCGTCTTTGATGATCGTGGCAATTTCCATTTCATGGCTGTTGACCCGCCCAACCAGCGGTGGAGCAGGTTGCGGCTTATGAAGTTTGAGCTGAACTCCGTTCAGTCTGGCGATCAGAAATCGATCCACAAACAATTCACGCCGTGACCCGATGTCAGCAACATCGCCTGGGACCGGCTCACCTGGCTGGAAAGCACTGACAGTCGGCTGCATCAGAGACGTCGCAGCCATGGCTGTTGTGGTCATCAGCCAGTGACGTCTCGTCACAAATCTGTTGTTCATGTTTGTCCCGATCACTCAGTATTTTACATTCACACTCTACATTCACAGTCACTGTGCCCAAATGAATCACTGTGGCCAAATGAATCACTGTGGCCAAATGAATCACTGTGGCCAAATGAATCGCACACAGTTCCTACGTTTGTAAACTCCACATTGAGTTCAATTCGGATTCGCGCAGATCCTCCGACCGGCTGCGATCCCAGGATGATCTTCCCGTTAGCAGTCAATCCGAACATTTTGGCTTTTCGGCCAATCGTCAGCGGATTTACTCCGCAGGCAGCCTGTCTGCAAAAAACCGCTGCCAGTTGCGATACATCACGTTAGCAATGTCCTCCTGTGTGTAACCGCGGCGATCGAGGACATCCGCCAGTTTTTGGTAGTCGGCAACCGTGTCGATTTCCAGCGGTGCGCCTTCTCGCCCTCCCTGACCATCCGTATCACCGCCGATTCCTGCATGCAGAGAATTCCCGGCCAGCTGGCAAACATGGTCAATGTGGTCCACCAGATCGTCCAGCGTAATGGCGTCTCGAGGGAACAACGTCCGCCGTGACGGAATTTTTGCCGTCCAGTCGATTCCCGGCTTGTACAACATCCAGGTGTCCATCGATGCACCAATGATGCCATCTCGCTGAATAACAGCTGTCAGCAGGTCATCGGGAAACTGCCGTTCACCGGGAACCAGTTCGCGACAGTTCTGGTGGCTGGCCAGGATCGGTCCGGAGAACAGATCGAGTGCCTCTCGAGCGGACCGGTCTGATGCATGGGTCAGGTCCAGAATCATTCCGAGCGATTCCATTTCTTTGAGCAACTCGGCGGCCATGGGAAACAGTCCTCCCTCGGTCCCTGTTCCGGTCCCGTGACAATAGGTGCTGACGCCGTAATGCGACAGGCTCACCACGCGTACTCCCCCCTCCCACCAGTCGTGAACATGCTGTGGATTCAAAATCGGGTCGGCACCTTCCATGCCTACGATGAACCCGACCGGTAATTTTTCGTGATCGCTCGTTTCCGACCAGATCCGCATGTGATCGATGAACTCACCGCGTGATCGAAGAATCCGTGCTTCCCCCACAGAGTCCAGAATCCGGTAATATGCCAGATGTGCCTGCGCGGCTGCGTAGGCTGTCCGGGAACTGCGGTATCCCCAGAGCGGACTTCCTGGCCTTTCAATACGTGCTGCGACTTTTACGAGTGCAGCTGCGATGCTCCCACGACGCATCTCCGGGAGTGTCGCCATCGTTTCGCTGTCCGGAGGGCCGAATTGTCCTCGGATTCCAGGTTCGGCACTGCGTACCTCCGAGATGGACTGTGTGAGGTCACGATCAGCGTCAACTGAACCGTAGGCCATCGGGTAGTCACCGTCGATGATTAACATGATTGGAATCCGTTGCTGCTGCGGGGGACGACTTAGGTACCACCCCGCTCACGATCGGAGGACTGAGAAAACGTCACGCCCCCTGTTTGCTGACAGGGGGTGAATGAAACGATCGCCGGACAATCGCTGTTTGAAAAATTAGCTGAGAGCCGGTCCGTTTGCGAGTCCGTGGACAGTCGAGACTTCGCTTTGTCTGTTATCAGCTGTTCGAGCGAAGCTGCCGAGGAACGAAGTTGACAGCCGGCTGAAGCCGAACCGTTCACCGAACGACTGCAGGGTCCTGAGCGAGCGACCGGGTTTTATCCCAGCAGTTCGTGGATCGGCTCCCCGTGGTACACCTGGTGCGGACGACCAACGTCATCATTCCAAACCGCCGTGTGCGGAATGCCCAATGCATGATAAAGCGTCGCAGCCATGTTTTCCGGTGTCTTCGGATTTGTCGCTGGGTAACCGCCAGTTGCATCCGACGAGCCCACCACCGTTCCTCCCCGAATGGCACCGCCCGCAAAGAACACACTTTGAACGGCTCCCCAATGTCCCCGACCGGGCCCAGGATACGACTCGGGCATATACTCCAGTTTGGGCGTACGGCCGAATTCTCCGGCCATAACGATCATGGTTGAATCCAGAAGACCGCTGGACTGCAGGTCGTCCAGCAGAGCACTGATTGCCCGATCCGTTGGAGGGAACAGTTTCTCCCTTAAGCGGTAAAACGAATTGCCGTGCGTGTCCCACGTTTCGTTGTTTCCCAGATTGACCTGGACCAGCGGCACACCCGCTGCTGTGAGTCGGTATGCCATCAGCATTGACCAGCCAAAACTGTTGGCTCCGTATCGTTCCTGTATTTTGGGGTCGGCATTCGTCACATCAAAGGCGTTGCGAATGCGCGGGCTGGCCAGCATCGAAATTGCATTCTGTCGTTCACGATCGTAGGACTGTACCACAGCCGAATCTTCCATCCGCCGACGCTGCTCATCGATCGTTTGTAACAGTCCCAGCCTCCCGTTTAACCGATTTCGCGTCAACCCTGGGGCAAACTGAAGATTGGGAGCCTGGTAAACCCGTGCATCGGGTTGCTTGGGCGGATCCATAGCAATGTTGGGAAACGTGTATTCCGGATAGGCCCCTCGCCATCCAGGATTGCCGTAAGGAGAAGCTTCGATAAAGAACGGATCGCGGTGTGCGCCCATCTGCCCCCCATAAGCACCAGGGATGACACCCCCGGACCAGTGAACCAGTCGTTCCGGCAGCACGATGGTCGGGGGAAGATTATTCTTTGGTGCCGGTACGACATCACCGGCCACCGACATGATCGACGGCCAGTCAGTTGGCCGCGGTTGGCGGTCTCCCTTGTACCCAGCCGGCGTCGTCGACCGACCGGTCAACATAAAAAAATGACCCCTGGTGTGAGAATTGGTCGGGTGTGTCAGCGAACGTACGACTCCCCAGTGATTGCTGCGTTTGGCGAGTTCCGGCAGGTGCTCGCAGATCTGCGTACCTGGTGTGCCTGTGGAAATCGGCTTGAATTCGCCACGGATACCATCCGGTGCGTTCGGCTTCAGATCAAAGCTTTCATGCTGAGACAATCCACCGGACAGAAAAATGTAGATGCAGGTTTTTGCAGTCCCGCTGCCAGCCGCGATCTGTCCGGAGTCCGCCGCCCGGAGTCCGCTCAGATGATTCGAGCCCAGACCCAAGACGCCCAACGCACCGGCCTGAACGGCCGTTCGACGAGAAACAATCGAGTGCTGCCAGCACGAAACGGGTTTGCGGTCCATTGAAGGCTCCCATGTCAGCGTCGTTGGCCAACCGATTCGACAGCGTATCAAATCAGATCGTTACGGGCCACAGTTTTCGACCCCGCTCGGTGTGACAACAGGTAAACTGCTGTGTGGTTGCTGCAAAAATCAGCGATTAACTCAGTTCTTTGATAATCCTTTCGACATTCTCCAGCTGACTCTTCAGTCCGGAGAGCGTTTCACGGACGTCGTTTACAACGTTTTCCGGAGCCTTGTCAACGAAATTGCTGTTACTCAGTTTCTTCTCAGCGCCTGTGATGTGCCCCTGCAGCTGAGCCGCTTTTTTTTGTTGTCTTTCCAGTTCTGCGTTCAGGTCAATTAATCCTTCAAGCGGAATGTATCCATCCGCGTCTTCAAGACTGAAGTTAGCGCTGGCCCCCGGTCGATTTACGTTCAGTCCGGCTGCTTCCAGCATGGTCCGCGACAGATTGTCGAACTGGTCAGCCACAGCGTGCATCTGCGCAGCAACTTCCGGCGCACAGCGCATGAACAGTTTGAGCGGTTCTTTTGGACTGATTTTGTACAGCCCCCGAATGTTACGAACAGCTACAATGATTTCCTGCAGACGTTCAAAGCGACTCTCCAGTTCCTCGTCGCAAAATTCTTCCGACAGCCGGGGCCATGCAGCAATCATCACGCTTTCCGAGGCCTGTGTTTGCTCACTCAGACCCCGCACCGGTGCCAGCTGATTAAGTGTGTGCCAGAGTTCTTCGGTGATGAATGGCGCAAACGGATGCAGCAAACGAATCAGATTATCTATGACTTCAACCAGCACGCGCTGAGCGACCGGTCGCGAAGCATCATCACGTAACCGCGGCTTAATCATTTCCAGATACCAGTCGCAGAATTCGTTCCAGGTGAAATCACGAATTGTGCGGGTGGCCTGATCAAACTGATAACGGTCAAGCAGCGTCGTCACCTGTTGAGTCGTCGTGGCCAGACGACTGAGTACCCACCGATCTTCCATCTGAAGCTTGTCACGACTTACGGTACCAGGTGTAAATCCCTCGAGATTCATAAAAGCAAATCGTGAGGCATTCCACAGCTTGTTGCAGAAGTTGCGACCGTAGTCAAAACGTTCACTGACGATTCTGGCAACAGGCGATCCTTCATCCGGAGTAAACCACGGACTCGGAAACTGAAAATCAGTCTTACACTGGCCGCACTTGAGGGTCGGAGTCTCTCCGCCCAGCGGTTTCATACTCTGGTGCTTCTTTGTTTGAGGCGTCACAGCTTCGCAGTGCGGGCATTCGTAACCAACCGGCAGACGAACATCCTGCGTTTCGCCGGCCAGTGACGAAATCGTAAACCTGACTGCGTCTGTACCGTATTTGTCAATCAGTTCCAGCGGATCGACTCCGTTGCCCTTCGACTTAGACATTGTCTGGCCCAGGCCATCCAGAATCTTGGGATGAATGTAGACATCCCGGAACGGGACGTCACCCATATTATAAAGTCCCGTGAGTACCATCCGGGCGACCCAAAGCGTGATGATGTCTCGCGATGTGACCAGCACGGATCCTGGGTAAAAGAAGTCGAGGACTTCATTCCTGTCAGACTGACCGCTATCAGTCTGTGTCGTGCCTGAAGCATCGATAGTTGGTGGATTGTGGTCACGATCCGGCCACCCCAGGGTGGCATGCGGCCACAGCGCAGAACTGAACCACGTATCCAGCACATCCGGATCCTGAGTGAACCCCGTTTCGGCCAGTTTCAGTTCCACATCCTCATGACCGCCATCCACGCAGGCCAGCAGAAGTTCTTCACCCGGCATCAGTCCGTCGGCAAACTGAGCCGACAGGATTTCGGTATAATCTTCCGCAAAGGTAATAGTTCCATCCTCTGCCAGTGAGCCGCCAAAACAAGACAGACTCTCCACACTCTCCGATCGATTTTTCACCTTCTGTGACCACACAGGAATACGGTGTCCCCACCATAACTGGCGACTGATGCACCAGTCACGTTTTTCACCCAGCCAGTCCAGATATGTCTTTCTGTAGCGTTGGGGAAAAATTTTGACCCGGCCATCGTCAACGGCATCCATCGCTGACTGGGCCAGTGTATCCATTTTCACGAACCACTGATCACTGAGATAAGGTTCGATCGGCGTCTTGCTGCGGTCACTGTGTTTAACGGGAATTGTTCGGTCTTCCACTCCATCATAAAAACCCAGCGATTCCATTTGCTCGACGATTGCCTTACGGGCCTGATAACGATCCAGACCGGCAAACTCTCCACCTTCTTCATTGACCGTGCCGTCAGCATTCAGAATATTGACCATCTCCAGGCCATTTCGCAGGCCGCAGGCATAGTCATTGGGATCATGGGCCGGTGTAACTTTCACAGCTCCTGTACCCAGCTGTTTATCCGCCAGCAAAGCATCTGCAATAATGGGAATCAAACGACCGTTGACCGGAACACGAACCTGTCGACCGACCAGATCTGTGTAGCGGTCGTCCGTCGGATGCACACACACCGCCGTATCACCCAGCATGGTTTCCGGACGAGTTGTGGAAAAACGAATCACCTGTCCCGTCGGCTCCTCTGACTTGTCCACAACCGGATAGTGAAATGTCCAGAAATGACCATCCACATCTTCAGTAAAAACTTCGTCGTCAGCGACCGCTGTCTGCAGATGCGGATCCCAGTTAACCAGACGTTTTCCTCGAAAGATCAGTCCGTCACAAAACATCTGAAAAAAAGTCCGCCGCACAGCCCGACTGCAGACATCGTCCAGCGTGAAACGCACACGACGCCAGTCACAACTGGCTCCGATCTGTTTCAACTGATTCAGAATTCGCTGTTGGTATTCGTCTTTCCAGGTATGTATTCGTACCACCAGTGCGTCGCGTCCGATGTCGTGGCGGGTGATGCCTTCTTCTTCCAGCATGCGTCGTTCGACAACAGCCTGTGTCGCAATTCCGGCATGGTCCGTACCAGGCATCCACAACGCTTGACGCCCCTGCATCCGTCGCCAACGCGTCAATAAGTCCTGAATCGTGCCGTTCAGACAATGTCCCATGTGCAGAGCACCGGTAACATTTGGCAGTGGAATCATGATTGTGTGCTGTTCACGATCCGGGTGCGGATCGGCATGACAGTAACCCTCAGATTCCCAGTGCGTAATCCATTTCTTCTGAGCAGTGGCGGGGTCCCAGGTTTTTGGAAGTTCGGTCATGGTTTTATCACAGGGTCACAGAGAAAATGGAGAAAGTTCAGAACACAAACAGGTCAACCGGCGTTCGGATACCTTTCCCGGACAAAAAAGCGGAAACAGATCATCTGTCCGTCGGACGGTTCTCCGGCCTGCTTACCGGAGGTGATCTGAACGTTAACAACGTAAACAGATCACCGGTTCCCAACGGCTCCCCGGTCTTTGTGAATCTTGTACTCCACAGCATCCACCAGTGCGATCCAGCTGGCCTCGATGATGTTTTCGCTGACCCCTACCGTGCTCCAGATACTATGCTGATCACGACTTTCAATAACAACACGTACGCGGGCAGCCGTACCTTCTGTGCTGTTAATCACACGCACCTTGTAGTCCATGAGAGTCATTTCGGACAGACACGGATAAGCCGCGTTAAGTGCTTTCCGCAGGGCAGTGTCCAGTGCATTGACAGGACCGTCTCCTTCACCAACAACGTGTTGTTCTTCACCGTTGACTGTAAGCTTAATGATTGACTCAGTCACCGGATCACGATCCCGATTCAGAACGTTGACCCGATAGTGATCCAGTTCAAACGACTTCTGATATGAGCCGGCGTATTTCATCACCAGCAGATCGAATGACGCTTCCGCAGCTTCAAACTGGTAACCGTCATTTTCCAGGTCCTGAACGGCCTTTAGCAGTTTCGCCTGCAGGTCCCTGTCCTCCTGCAGGCGAAATTTTGTTGTTTTGGCCACGATATTGGAGCGACCTGACAATTCACTGACCAGAACCCGGCGTACATTTCCGACAGAATCGGGTCTGACATGTTCGTAGCTGTGAGAAACCTTGTTCACCGCGTGTACGTGCATGCCGCCTTTGTGCGCAAACGCACTGGACCCAACAAAGGCCTGACCGTTGCGGAAGTTCATGTTCGCGATGTCGTACACATAACGAGAAAGTTCCGTCAGACGGTTAATTCCATCTTTGACCAGGATCTCACGGCCAAGTTTCAACGATAGATTCCCGGCGACAGAAATCAGGTCCGCATTCCCACAGCGTTCTCCAATCCCGTTGATCGTTCCCTGCACCTGAACAGCACCGGCTTCAACACCTGCCAGGGAATTCGCAACCGCAAGTTCACTGTCATTGTGGGTATGAATTCCCACCGGAGTATTGAAATTATTTTTCAATGCTTTCACGGCTTCTGCTATCTGCCCCGGCAGCCGACCTCCATTGGTGTCGCACATACAAATCATATTGGCCCCCGCGTCAGCCGCCGCCTGCCATGTCTGCTGTGCATATTCAGGATTCGCCAGCCATCCGTCAAAACAGTGTTCCGCGTCATAGATCACTTCGCGGCCTTCGGACTTCGCATATGCGATCGAATCGCGAATCATTTCCAGATTTTCTTCCAGCGTGACATTGAGCACTTCAGTCACATGCAAGTCCCACGTCTTTCCCACAATCGTAATGACGGGCGCCCGACTTTTGACAAGTGCCTGCATGCCGATGTCATCACAGGCTTCAACACCTCGCCGACGCGTCATGCCGAACGCGCTCACCTTTGCGTGCTTCCAGTCCATGTCGGCCGCGCGGCGAAAGAACTCTTCGTCTTTAGGATTGGAAAGCGGGTAGCCACCTTCAATGTAATCAAAACCAAGTTCGTCCAGCCGGACCGCAATCATCAACTTGTCATGCAGAGAAAAATTGACACCTTCCCCCTGGGCACCGTCACGCAGTGTTGTGTCGTACAGCTGAACGGCTGTCATAATTGCCACTTTCCGGGACTGAGAGCAAAGTGTCTTTCAGCAAACAGCTCAGGACTATCTGAGATTTTTGCCGGCTCTGAATCAGAAGCTCGGGGATTCGATGAACTTCTCTCTATGCCTGCGGCGCGGTTCCGCGAGCCAACTCTTCATCCCATTCGTTAAGCAGTGGCCAGTCGATGGCACAGGTTCCAAAGTCAGCCATGTACTGGTAGCCGGTCAATCGATCAATTGCAGATGTCAGAAGATTCACATCTTTTGAGAACGCAGGTCCATGACTCGGCAGCAGCCATTCGACGTCGCTTTCCCGAATGCGTGTGAGTGACTGGATGAATGCCGGAATATCGGATCCATGGTGGGCATCAATGCTTCCGACACACCCATCCCGAAATATATTATCGCCGGAGAACAGCAGATTCCCCAAGCGAAAAGACAACTGCCCTGTTGCGTGTCCGGGTGTGTCCCAGATTTCGAGGCTCAGGTCCCCCAGTTGAAGGACGTCACCATCACTGACTGTCTTGGCGATATGAGATTCCGGCATTACGATGGAAATTCCCTGTGCAGGAACCTCCGCGAACGATGCGATCCGGTCACCTTCTTCCAGAATCCGTTTCGCATCACCATGAGCGACGGTCACTGATCCCGGCAACAGTTCAGAAGCTCGCTGAA
This sequence comes from Fuerstiella sp., assembly GCA_022447225.1. NCBI lineage: Bacteria > Pseudomonadati > Planctomycetota > Planctomycetia > Planctomycetales > Planctomycetaceae > Fuerstiella > Fuerstiella sp. The sequence continues at coordinate 771,140 of JAKVAZ010000006.1, forward strand.
GTCCCTGCACGTGGTCCGCATCGGCATGTGTGGCAATCAGGTACTTACAGCCGGCAAGCGGAAAGTCCATCTGCCGAATCATTTCAATAATTTCGTCTACAGTGTCTTCGTAGCCAATATCGATCAGCATCCAGTCGGTACCGGAAAACACCAGATAGACACAGCAGCCAAAGCGCCGACGCGCCTGGAAATTCATTTCGATAACGTTGGGGAACAACTCTCGTCGAGTCAGCATTGACCGGACTTTCGGATTGAAATTAGCTGTGGGGAATCCGTTCACTGCTCATTCTAAGCTGCGAACGACAGTGCAGCAATGTCGGGACAGATACCAAGATGTTCTCGGAACGCAAATTAGACGTCCCCAAGCTTCACCTGCAGGTCATACCAGGAATTTTCGGTCTCCGCCAGTTGTTTCTGGATCGCTTCGATCTGCAGATGCAGTTTAAGTGCGTCTTCTGCACCAGCCGCATTAAGCATCTGTGCGTTCAGCTCTTTCTTGTCGTCGTCCAGCTTCGCAATCTTCTTCTCAAGATTGCGAAGCTGACGCCGGGCATTATGCTGCTGTTTGCCCGACATGGACTGCCTGGCAGTCGGAACTGTTGGCATACGATTCTTTGCCCGTTCCCGTTCGCCGGCGTCAATCTCGCTGTTAACCGCATACAAATAGGCTTCGTAGGTTCCGCCGTAACTGCGGGCTCGCCCGTCCCGAACCTCAATCACATTCGTTGCAATGCGACTGACGAAGTGTCGGTCGTGACTGGTGAACAGAACTGTTCCCTGGTAGGCAATCAACGCTTCCGCCAACGACTCAACCGACTCAACATCCAGATGGTTACCTGGTTCGTCGAGAACCAGCACATTATAATCGCCGAGCAGCAGTGCGGCCATGCACAGACGTGCACGTTCGCCTCCGGAAAGGACCCGAATAGACTTTTTCACGTGAGAACCGCGGAACAGCAGTGCACCGGCTAGATTCAGACAGTCCTGCGTGGTCACACCTGGCATGGAGTTGTACTCGAGGTACTCCAGAACGGTCTGGTCTTCGGGTAACGTAGAGTACACATGTTGAGCGTATACGCCGACATTGCAGCCGAACCCCCACTTGACACGACCGGCCAGGGGCTTCAACGAATCCACGATAGTCCGCAGTAAGGTTGTTTTGCCCTGTCCGTTGTCACCAACAATGGCCGCACGCTGGCGGTGCTCCAGTTCCAGGTCGATTCGTTCGGCTACGACGTGGTCGGAATACCCGATTGACAAATCGAGGCATCGGACCGCCGGCCCCTGACGCGGTTCAACAACCGGGGCCTTGATCTGAACCGTGGGCAAATCACTCTCGATTTCCACCGTTTGCAGACGATCCAGCTGTTTTTGCTTGGATCGAGCCTGACTCGCCGTTGTCGCACGGGCGCGATTCTTGTCAATAAATCGCTGCAGCTGTTTTTGTTTGGTGATTACTGCCGCGTTTGTACGTTGATCACGCAAACGCTGTTCCTCCAACTGTTCAAGATAGGCCTCGATTTTCCCGGGATACAGCGTGAGCTTTCCCCGCGACAGCTCCAGTGTTGATTCGCAGGTCGCAGTGAGGAAAGCCCGGTCATGGGATACGATCAGACAGGCAGCCGGGAATCTCTGGAGAAAATGTTCGAGCAGAATCTGTGTCCGGAGGTCAAGAAAGTTCGTCGGTTCATCGAGCATCAGCAGATTCGGGTCATGAAGCAGCAGAGCTGCCAATTTGACTCGAGTTTGCCAGCCACCGGACAGCTCATGCACCGGGCCATCAAGGGTGACACCTTTGAGTTCAAACTGACCGGCAACTTCACCGCACTTCCAGTCCGGCTGCCCGCTGTCACGCATAAGAAAGTCGAGTGTCGATTCACCGGACCTGAACGGATCATGTTGTCTGAGGTAACCGATGCGCAGATTCGGACTGTGGATAACTTGTCCACTGTCCAGATCTTCGTCCCCCAGCATCGCGCGCAGTAAAGTGGACTTTCCGGCACCGTTGCGACCAATTAGACCCGTCTTCATTCCTTCATGGATCGTAACGCTGGTGGCATTCAGAAGTTGCTGATCACCGTAGCTCTTAACGGCATCGGTAAGTTGAAGAAGGACTGACATGCGATTAAGGAACAGCGTGGCAGAGTGAGATGGCCATGGTGGAAGTCGATGGATTCGAGCAAATGAAATCCCCTGTCCGGAAAAATAGACAGAGAAGTGTTACAGCAACGAGCAGCGGATCACGGTTATCTTGTCAGGATCCCGGATGACTGATCCGGTGAAATTCCCGCACGTTTCGGCGAGACGCTACTCAATTGTTGTTTGATGCCTGGCTTGAATTCGATCTGAAACAGGAACGGAAGAACTAACCGCCGGTCATCCGGCCTCAACAGCCGCCTGAGCTGCGGCAAGTCGAGCGATTGGAATTCGGCGAGGCGAACAGCTGACATAGTTCAAGCCGATTTCGTGGCAAAAGTACACGGATTTGGGATCACCACCATGCTCACCGCAGATCCCGATCTTCAGGTCACTGCGAGTACCTCGGCCGTCTTCGACGGCGATCTTCATCAGCCGCCCAATCCCTGTCTGGTCGACCGTCTGGAACGGATCGGCCGGCATGATGTCGTTTTCCGTGTAGTAACCGATAAATCCCTTGTAGTCGTCCCGGCTGATTCCCAACCCGGTCTGTGTCAGATCATTGGTCCCAAAACTAAAGAATTCAGCCGTCTGTGCAATTTCATTGGCCGTCAGGGCAGCCCGCGGAATTTCAATCATTGTCCCGGTCATGAAATCCACGGTAACACCCTGTTCTTCAAAGACTCTGGCCGCTGTTTCTTTGACAATCGCGGTCTGATTATCAACTTCGGTTTTGTATCCGGCCAGTGGAATCATGATTTCCGGATGACATTCGATGCCTTCCTTCTTCAGGGCACAGGCCGCTTCAAGGATTGCCCGAGCCTGCATCGACGTAATTTCGGGATACACAATTCCCAGTCGACAGCCGCGATGTCCAAGCATTGGATTCGATTCCACCAGCTCCGCAACACGACGTTTAACATCTTCTTCGGTCACACCGAACGTCTTTGCCAGCTTTCCGGCCAGTTGCGGATCTTCGTGCATGTGATGTTCAGACAGGAATTCGTGCAGAGGTGGATCCAGCAGCCGAATTGTGACCGGTCTTTCGCCCATTGTTCTGAGCAGGTGCGTGAAGTCGTCACGCTGGAAATTGATCAGCTTGGAAAGTGCAGCTTCACGATCTTCCCTGCTGGTTGAAAAGATCATTTCGCGCATTTCGTCAAGGTGATCAAAGAACATGTGCTCGGTTCGGCACAGCCCCACACCCTCAGCGCCCAGCTGGACCGAAACTTCTGCGTCATGCGATTCTGTGTTGGCCCGTACGTTCAGTTTACGGTGCTCATCCGCCCACGTCATAAGCTGAGCGTAACGTTGATAGACGTCTGAATCTTCCGGTTTCCTGTTACCGGTCAATACTTCCATCACTTCCGACGGACTGGTTTCGATCTTTCCGGTGAAAACTTCACCACTGAAGCCGTCGATCGACATCCAGTCCCCCTCCCGCAGCACCGTGTCACCCACAGTGACGGTCCCTGCCTCATAGTCTATTTTCAGGGCATCACAGCCACAGACGCAGGTCTTTCCCATCTGGCGGGAAACCAGGGCCGCATGCGAAGATGCTCCTCCAAAGGCCGTCAGAATTCCGTTGGCCACTTTCATGCCCCGCAGGTCTTCCGGGCTGGTCTCTTTACGAACCAAAACCAGCTGCAGGTCATTATCAGCGTTCCAGCGTTCTTCGGCATCCGATGCATGAAACACGATCTGCCCGGTCGCCGCCCCGGGGCCGGCATTAATTCCCCTCGCCAGCAGTCGGTTGTCAGCTTCGGCCTTCTTCTTGTCAGCCGGATCAAAGATCGGCTGCAGCAGCTGGTTGAGATCGTCAGCCGGAATTCGACGTTTTTCAAGTGCTGTACGAGCGTCGATCAGTCCTTCATTGACCAGATCCACAGCAATCCGAACTGCCGCAAAACCTGTTCGCTTGGCATTACGTGTCTGAAGCATCCAGACTTTGCCATTCTCAACCGTGAATTCAATGTCCTGTGTATCTTTGTAATGCTGTTCGAGAGCCTTGCCAATGTTAGTCAGCTGCTCAAACGCTTCCGGTTTATCGAGGCTGAGTGTTTCCTCGACTCGTTTTGGCGTACGCGTACCCGCAACCACATCCTCACCCTGCGCGTTGATCAGATAGTCCCCGCAGAAGCCCGGCGTTCCGTCTGAACAATTGCGAGTGAGCCCAACACCGGTTGCACATTCATCACCAAGATTCCCGAAGACCATGGCCTGAACGTTGGTGGCTGTCCCCCACGAGTGCGGGATGCCGTACTGTCGACGGTAAACCATAGCACGGTCGTTCATCCAGCTGCCAAAGACAGCCCCGATGCAACCCCACAGCTGTTCCATGGGATCTTCCGGAAATTCAATCCCGGCATGTTTCTTAATCACCCCCTTGAAGTCGATCACGATCTGCTTGAGTGCCTCGACACTCAGGTCTTTTTCGTGTTCGGCACCGACTGCATCACGAGCCTTTTCCAGAATGTCTTCGAAATGGTCAGGATCATTTTTCGACTCCGGCTTCAGGTCCAGGACAACGTCTCCGTACATCTGGATCAGACGTCGATAACTGTCCCATGCAAAGTGTTCATTCCCTGCCTGCCGAATCAGTGCCTGAACGACTTCCTCATTAATTCCGATATTGAGGACGGTATCCATCATCCCCGGCATGGATTCACGTGCGCCCGACCGGCAACTCAGCAAAAGCGGATTTTTGGGGTCGCCATATTTTCGCCCCATAACGCTCTCTGCGTTACTGATTGCGGCAATGACCTGGTCATTCAACTCCGGAGGATAACTGCGGTCATTGTCATAAAAGTAGGTACAGACTTCAGTTGTGATCGTGAACCCGGCAGGCACCGGCATACCGATTCGGCTCATTTCGGCCAGATTGGCACCTTTACCACCGAGCAGTGCCTTTTGAGTTGAATTGCCGTCAGCTTTGCCGTCACCAAACGTATAAACGTACTTCTCAGACATTGATTTCCTGCCATTTCAGGGTCAGATTCACGACAAACGCACAGCCTGTTGAGGAAGCTGTCACCATCCTGTCACGCCGCGCGCAACACAGCCGCGATTCGAACGGTCGAACTGTCGGCAAAATTAGCAGTGCCCATGTGCAGATTCAAGCAGGCATGCCATTCCCGGCCTGTCGGCTCAGGGTTGAGAAGTTGATGCAGTCCTTTCGATAAAACCCCTGTTTCGTCGAATTACTGCTACTGTGTGCCATACATTCCGGCATTCTCAAAAAGACAACGCTTCCTACAGATCAGTGGCATGTACTGTTCGTCCTGAGTCTCGATACGCTTTCCTGATTATTACCTGCCAAAACTGCCTGCCGCTCTGGAGTGATTCATGTCCGCACAGGATTTTGAGCTTCGCCGCCACAAACTTATTCGCAGTTTGAAGTCGGCCGACATCGACTCACTGCTGGTTTCCAGTGAAACCAATGTTCGTTATCTGACCGGATTTACAGGAGATTCAAGCTGGCTATTCATCAGCTCCGGAAACACGATCCTGATCAGTGATTCCAGGTACTCAACTCAGATTGGTAAAGAATGTCCGGGTCTCGATACCGAAATCAGAGGTGTCGGCAAATCCATGCCGGACGCTGCCGCTGCTATCGTCAAGAAAGCAGGCGTGACTCATTTGGGAGTTGAAGGAAATCACCTGACCATATCTCAACACGCATCGCTGGAGAATACGGTCACCCGAGCTCAACTAATTGTCACCGATTCGCTGACAGAGCAGTTGCGTGTCATTAAAGACAAATGGGAAATCGCTCAGATTCGACAGGCGATCCATCAGGCTGAACGCGGAATTGCCGTCCTGCGAGCCAGTGTCCGCCCGAACCAGACGGAAACGGAAATACGGTATGCACTGGAAGCTTCGATGCGGGATTTCGGGGCCGCCGGCCCGGCATTTGAACCGATCGTGGGAGTTGGGCCGACCGCTGCACTCCCCCATGCACACTCCGGAGTACGTATGATTGAGGAATCTCCGCTGCTTCTGGTTGACTGGGGGGCACAATCGAAATCCGGGTACCGTAGTGACCTAACTCGTGTGTTCTTCACCGGAACCGTCACAAAAAAGATGCAGAATGTCTACCAGACAGTACTGGACGCCCAGCAGGCCGCGATTCAGAAAATCAAACCAGGTGTGGCCTGCAAAGACGTGGATGCGGTCGCCCGGGGAATCATTTCCGACGCAGGATATGGACGAAAATTCGGCCACGGACTCGGCCATGGGATTGGCCTGGACATTCACGAAGCCGTCCGGCTGGGGCCTGGGTCAAATGAAATCCTCAAACCGGGTATGATTGTGACCGTAGAGCCAGGTATTTACCTGAAAGGCCGGTTTGGAGTTCGAATTGAGGACGATGTGCTGGTAACGCGAGGCGGATTCCAGGTGCTGACGTCTGTTCCCCAGGAATTCGATGATGCAATGATTGATTTCCTTGCATAATTCAGGCTGGTTGACAAAGCTTTCCGGTTTTCCACAGTCTGTGATCCTGAATACGTATATCGACGACACCAACTGAGTTCACTCAGGCGATCATATTATCCAATCGGGGCAGCACTGATATCAGTACTGCCGCAACCACCGGGTGCCTGACAGGAATGAGCCTGCGTTCATCAGTCACAATAAAAAAGAGCACCTCCAGACTATTGGCTTCAAACCAAACAAAAATACTGACACACTTCCCGCGGGAATGCTGAAATTCAGATGCAAGGAGACAATCGACCATGGCCAAATCATCTGAAAGTGATTCTGGTGGTTTCGATCTTGATCGATTCCGCAAGCTACTGCAGTTGATGGACAAATACGGGGTCACAGAAACGCAACTCACAAAGGGCGAGGAATCCTGGAAAGTACGGCGCGGGCCGAAACAGGTGGTGGAAGCCCCGATGTACTCTGCGCCCCCGGTCTACTCTACCCCCCCTCTATCCTCGCCCGATCCTGTGGCTGCCGGAACCCCCACTGCAGCAGGACAGGAGACGTCGTCAGCCGCAGCCACCGGAAAAACAATTGACGCTCCAACGGTGGGGACGTTCTATGCAGCAGCCAACCCTGAAGATGAACCGTTTATAAGTGTGGGATCCACTGTAAAAGCGGATACGATCGTCTGCATCATCGAAGCCATGAAGGTTTTCAATCAAATACCGGCGGAAACAAGTGGTAAAGTTGTGGAGGTATTGGTTGACAACGGTGAACCGGTTGAATTCGGTCAACCGCTGTTTCGTATTGAATAACAGGAAAGCAACCAGATCGCCGGCGGTAACCCGGGACTGTCGGAAAGTACGGATCACCGTTTGACCGTTGAGTCCACCCCGTGAACAGTTTCAGACACCCGTACAGGACGAACACATCCCGGTATTCGCGCGTCATCAGATTTCGGACCTGAATACGACATTGACAGATTGACCATTCATGTTTCAGCGAATTCTCATCGCAAATCGCGGAGAAATTGCTCTGCGGATCATCCGGGCCTGCCGTGAGCTGGGTGTCGAGAGCGTTGCCGTTTTTAGCGAGGCTGATCGCGGCGCTCATTATCTTGAGCTGGCTGACGAAGCCTGGTGCATTGGCCCTGCACCGGCGTCTGAAAGTTACCTGCTGATCAACAATCTGATCAGTGCGGCGGAAATCGGGAATGTGCAGGCCGTTCACCCAGGCTATGGATTTCTGGCAGAGAATGCTCACTTTGCCAGAGTCTGTCGTGAATGCAATATTGAATTCATTGGCCCGCCACATGATGCAATGGCTCAACTGGGCGACAAAGTCAGTGCCCGGGAAATCGCGCGCAGCGCTAATGTGCCGTGCGTACCCGGCAGCGATGGCCTCATCAGCGACGTTCAGGAAGCGGTTCGCGTGGCCGACGAAATTGGATACCCGGTATTGATCAAAGCCACGGCAGGTGGTGGCGGCAAAGGGATGCGTGTGGCCGGCAATGAAGTTTCGCTAAGAGCGGGACTGCAGGCAGCGTCGGCTGAAGCCGAAAAAGCCTTTAGTAATGCGGGTGTATACCTGGAAAAATTTGTGGAACGTCCCCGTCATGTTGAAGTGCAGATTTTGGCAGACAGGCACGGAAATGCTGTCCATCTGTGGGAACGCGACTGTTCGATGCAGCGGAAGCATCAAAAACTGATCGAAGAAAGCCCGGCACCGAATCTGCCAGGTCCTGTTAGGGAAAAAATTTGCGAAGCCGCGGTGAGGCTGATTAAACACGCTGACTACCAGAATGCCGGAACAGTCGAATTCATTGTCGACAAGGATCACAACTTCTACTTCATCGAAGTGAATGCCCGAATTCAGGTGGAGCATCCGGTCACAGAGCTGGTAACAGGAATTGATTTGATTAAGCAGCAGATTCTGATCGCTGCAGGTGAAGAACTGCCGTTCACACAGGCGGACATCCCATGCTCAGGATCGGCAATCGAATTGCGGATTAATGCCGAAGATCCGGATAATGAATTCCGGGGCAGCCCCGGCAGGATTTCAAAGTTACGTCTGCCCGGCGGGCCTGGAATTCGTTTTGATTCGCATGTATATGAAGGTTACACAATAAGCCCCTACTATGATTCCATGATCGGTAAACTCATTGTGCATAAACCGACTCGTGATGAATCAATCGCCGGGATGAAACGCTGTCTGAAGGAATTCGTTGTGGACGGCGTAAAAACAACACTTCCACTCGCTGTCAAAATGTTCAACCACTCAAGATTTGTCGACGGAACCGTGGATACCACGTTCGTTGAACGCACATGGTGACTCACACAGACGTTGCTCACATGTTGTCGTTCAGAATTGATTTAACGGGAAACGTGCTACCCGTATCCGTATCCGTATCGTTCCGGCACAGAAACCACAAAGTGGCTTCAATACAATCAGAACGAGTTATGGCTTCCTGATAAGGGAAGATTCTTCAGCTCCCTCAGATCGGCGTGCAAAGACAATAATCTTATCGTGTTCCGCTAAAAGCAGCGCCGCTTCACCCATTCGGAAATCCCCATGCCTGACGATATCAAAAAGATCGCCCTGCTCTTCGCCGGAGGTCCTGCCCCTGCAGCCAACGCAGTCATCTCTTCCTGTGCGATTTCCTGCATCAATAACGGAATCGATGTTGTCGGCATCAGGCATGGCTATTCCGGCCTGATTAACTATCAGCCGCAGAATCCCCTGGTCGAAGGGGAGGACTACATGAAACTCCACGAAATCATGCTCCGCCGCACGCGGAGCAAGCAGGGCATTCTAATAGGAACGGCCCGCACCAATCCCGGAAAACACGTCACCCGCCCGGAGGATTTTGAGGACGAAAACAAGATCGCTCCACTGCGTCAGGTCTACGAAGGCCTGAGGTCTCTTGATGTGGACGCACTGGTCTCGATCGGTGGAGATGACACCCTTAAAACAGCTAACAAGCTCCGAATGTTCCAGGATCGACTGCCGGCAACCAGTCCCGGAATTCCGATTGTTCATGTCCCCAAGACAATCGACAACGATTACTCAGGAATTGATTTTACCTTTGGCTACTTTACGGCCGTGGAAACACTGGGCAGGGAGATCAGCAATCTGCATGCAGATGCGGAGGCTTCGCGGGCCTACTTTATTGTGGAAAGTATGGGTCGCAGTGCCGGATGGCTGGCTTATGGCGCGGCCATTGCCGGTGAAGCAAATATGGTGCTGAGTATCGAAGATATTGTCGGCGACCTGCGAGCTCCGGAATCGACCGATGAACGGACCGTAATGAATATCGACGCCGTTGTCGGAAAAATTGTTCGCATGATGCGGTACCGCGAGGAGACAAACGGGAAACAATACGGCGTGGTGGTTCTGGCCGAAGGTCTTGCCGAATATCTGTCGGACGAAGTCCTGTCCGATATACCTCGCGATGACCACGGACATATTTCAGTCTCACATGTCGACCTTGGAAAAATGTTTGCCAAACGGGTAGCCGACGAACATGAGCGACAGACAGGAACCAAACGAAAAGTGACCGGCCTGCAACTCGGATACGAGTCTCGCTGTGCCCGGCCGCATGCTTTTGATGTGATGCTGGGCAGTCAGCTGGGAGTTGGGGCCTACCGTGCCCTGTGTGAAGAGAAACTCGACGGTGTGATGGTTTCTGTTTCAGGACAGCTCGACCTGCACTTCGTTCCGTTTGACGACCTGGTGGATCCGGAAACTTTGGTAACAAAAGTGCGGTTCATTAATCCCGGTTCTGATTTTCATCGGCTCGCCAGATTCCTTGAAACTCTGGTCGCAGACTAGTGCTCAAATGGTCCTGAAGTGAGAGGTGGTCCTGGTTCCTGCGGCCAACAGTTCCGGCACACCGCATTAGACAACAGCCGGAACCGGAACAGTCCTGTTTTTTTTCCGGCCGCGCAAGACGGTCCGAAAACGATTGTGTATGCCTGTCAAATGACTCCGGCCAGTGTGCTCCAGAAATATTTCGGCTATGAATCCTTCCGAGGTCCGCAGGAAGAGATCATCCGGCATGTGTATGCGGGAGGTCATGCGCTCGTGATCATGCCGACCGGGATGGGCAAGTCGTTGTGCTTTCAGATTCCCGCACTGATGCCGTCGATGCAAACACAGCCGCTGCCTGAGATCACTCTGGTTCTTTCGCCTCTGATCGCACTGATGAAGGACCAGGTTGATGCACTGCAGGAACGTGGCATTAACGCCACATTTGTCAATTCATCCTTGCGCCGACCGGAACGCGAGGCACGATACACGGGGATCGCCGAGGGACAGTTCGATTTGCTGTATGTCACTCCGGAACGGTTCCGCAAACCGGAGTTTCTTGACGTTATTGGTCGGCGGCAGGTCAGACTGCTTGCTGTCGATGAAGCTCACTGTATCAGTGAGTGGGGCCACGATTTTCGACCGGACTACACTCGACTAAAAGAATTACGGGAAATACTGGGTACTCCGCCGACCATCGCTCTGACTGCAACAGCAACAGTCGAAGTTCAGGCTGACATCATCAGGCAGCTGGGTTTATCCAGAGACCAAGTCGAACTGTACCATGAAGGAATTAATCGCCCCAATCTGGAACTGCTGGTCAAAGATGTCTGGGATGCTGAGGAAAAGGAACAGCAAATCATCGAAACAGTGGACCGCTGGCTGACAATGACATCTGTCGGCAGCGGAATTGTCTACTTCACTCTGATTCGAACACTGGAGGAATTCAGCGAACGTCTGACCGGACGCGGCATCGATCATGTGTGCTATCACGGGGATCTCGAACGTCGCTCGCGCAAACACATTCAGGAAGACTTCATGGCCGGGACCCGACGACTGGTCCTGGCGACGAATGCGTTTGGTATGGGAGTCGACAAGGAAGACATTCGATTTGTGGTGCACGCGGATGTTCCCGGTTCGATGGAATCATACTACCAGGAAATCGGTCGCGCCGGACGAGATGGCCGGCCGTCGGAGTGTCTCCTGCTGTACGACCAGCGTGATCTCAACACGCAAATGGAATTTATCCGCTGGAGCAATCCGGACGCTGACTTCTATGAACGCGTTTACAATCATCTGAAGAACGATCAGGAACAGATTCACGCGTTCGGAATTGAATGGCTGAGAGAACGACTTTGCGACCGGCAGCGACACGACCGGCGCGTTGAAACCACGTTAGCAATGATGCAGCGCTATGGTGTGATCGAAGATGAGATCGATCTGTCTGCGGTGAGTATCAACGGACCACTGCCGCATCCCCTGCGCGACCAGGAGCTACTGGAGGCAAAGCTGATCCGTGATCAAAAGAAGCTGTACGGACTCGTCCAGTATGTGCAGACCGACGGGGATCGGGTCGACTTCATCCATGACTACTTCGGTGTGAATCGTTAAGCGGAAACACGCGGCACAGCCGAGTGCGATGGCGCACAACTCAGCGGTTCCCGCCCGTGCCACTCGTGTTCAATTCCCGTCATCAGAAGTGCGTTATCGAACTCAACAGATCCCTCCGGAAAAATACTTCGATTATCGAAATACGAAGATTCGCAGACAGACACATCAAGTGGTGCAACATGCCAGCCACGGATCCGCAGTTCAAGTCCATCGTACCCGTCGTTTGTGGACGACGGGGAGTATCCAAGGCTTCCGGATTCAAAGAAATCAGACACCTCCCGGACGGATTCGAAGACAGACCCTGTCGGCAGGCTCGATGCCGGAACTCCGTCCACGAGAACACGTGTATCGGAGTCGAGATTCTTCATAGCCACGTAATACTCATGATCTGACTCTCGTACAGTGAAGCGGGCGCGGTGGTGGACACCAGGAAAGACCCGACCACCAGCCAGTACGTTGAGCCAGAAGGCGGAATCGCGTCGAGGGACGTAAACGCCTGTTTTGACACCATCCGGTGTATCCCATTTATCCGATGCGCCGCGTTTTCGGAAGCCACTCCTGCGAAACGAGGCAGAAAACGCGGACGAATTTGTTTGAGTCGGATCAGACAGATTCCGGCTACACCAAAGCCTCGAACCAATTGAGGACGAAACGGCGCCGGCAATTGAGCAGCGAGAACATCGGACGCGATCCGGAAGTTAACAAGAATCCGTCGGTCAATCACACCCTGTATAACGGGTAATCTCATAATCAGAGGTCTCATGATGCTGTGACGGAGTGCGTTTGACCCCTTGTCCGCGCAGCTTCAGGTATCACACAACCGGATCAGACTGTGAAGTCGAGGAAAAGCAGCTGTCACATGCCTGTCACAAACACAATACCGCAGAAACGACACTGAATTAACCGCTGCATCAACGACGTGGGATTCGGATCGCCGCACCCACCCTCAGATGATGAGGACTGTCCATTCGGTCATGATTTGCCTGGTAAATTTCCTGATAAAGATCGGGAGAGCCCATTAATTTTTCAGCAATGCCCGACAGTGTGTCCCCGTAACGAATTGTATATTCGACATACTCCACCGCTGGCCTCTCCTCACTGCCGTGACCTGCTGCGTCGGCTTCATCAGCGAAGCTGACAGAATCAGGTCCGACGGTCTCGGAAACGGTTTTATCAATCCCGGTGGCCTGAGCTGTCGGCGGGGCAAAAGGCGGCGATTCAGAGTCTGTTGGGGAGTGGAAATAATTTTTGGAATCTCCGTCACCGATGTTCGACCCTCTGGACAAATTCCCCTGTCCAATCGGAAGTACGACACCCGCGTCCTGCTGTTTGAACTGGTCGAACAACTCCGGAAGTGTCCACACATGGTTCGATTCATCAGGAACCACGTCCCGCTCATCAGCATAGATCGAAATATTGCGATCGCGCAGTCGCGAATCGATCAATTCTTCGCGTTCAACCAGCGGGATTTTCTCTACAGACAGCGGCTCATTGCGAAAAAACAAAGCAGCAACAACGCCGATCAACAGGATTCCCATTGCGAATCCAACCTTACGGTCTGCTGCCCAATCCGATTCGTTGGTCGCACCTGCCATTGAAGATTCACCTGCCCGCTGAATCCGGAACCTTTTTTACCGGTCGGCCGTGATCGACTTCGCGAAACATCGGAAAAAACCTGCCGGCACGGGAAAAGCCAAACCAGTATCTGCGCTGGTTTCGGGCTTGAAAGCAGGTTAACCGGACAATCATCACCGATGGACTTCCACGCAATCGGTATCGGCACCCTGCATCAGACGAATGAGATCAATCGGCGAAAACTGCCGAACGCTGTTGAATCACGACCGGCTGGCCGAATCAATACGTTTCGATCGATCAGTCAACGTCGGTGTCCGCTCGATTTAAACCACCTATTTTGTACAACCATCAAAATATGCAGCAGCGAAAGAATTGGACAAAAGTTAACAATCCCTACAAACCGATAGGACGACAGCAGACTGTGTTTTCCACGCGGTCGGTATGGTCACGGTTGTCTGACTTCTGTCTGCCTGATCAATCGTCTGGTTTCTGAAACTGAGCGATTGACTCGGATTACGGACAACAGGGTGCCCTCCCGACGAAAACGAGAAAAGGTCCGGTTCGCATGTCTTGTTCGAACCTGTTCCGAATTCCGGCGTTCCTTCTGACGATTCTGTTCACGGCAGACGTTGACGCTCAGGGACCGTACTTTCCGACTCAGCCACGGGCACTCAATCGATATGTTGGTGAGCAGTATCCCGACATCTGGGATGAGTCCATGCCCCTCGAACGAATGTTCTCGGCGGTGGCCAAGCGGAGCTGGTTTGAGGCGGGGTATCTGCACTGGAATCTCAATTCGCCAGCCGGCAGAAATCTGGGAGCACAGATCACAGACGTGCCGAATGCTGCAATACCCTATCAGGTATTTGACAACCTGAACGGTGGAGCATCCGCAGGGCTGGGAATTACTCCCAATGCCAGAAGTCTGGTACTGGAAGACACTTCCGGTTTCAAAGGAACATTGGGAGTCGCACTGGCGGACGGATGGGAATCAGAATGGGCATTCTTTGGAACCGAACAGTCAGAAAGCGATCTGATCTTTGACAATCTGCAGATCGGACGTGTGACGCCTCCAACGACGACAACGACAACGACAACGACAACGACAACTGTACCCTCCGGTCCCCAATACGGCACAACGGTGAATCCGAATATTGTTACCCCTTTGACAACGTCAGGGGGAGCGTCAAACCGAACCGCGATGAATGCGTTTGTCTTCGACAACAGTTATCTGGCTTCTCTGAACGCTCAACTCTGGGGCGCCGAAATCTTCCTGCTCAAAGAAAAGTATCTGCCAGGCACCATATTCAACTGGCAGTGGGCTACCGGGTTCCGTTACGTCAACGTCGATGAACAATATGCAATGATCGGCACGTCGGTCGACAGTGCTGCTATTGGCATCGATCGTATTACTCAAATCGGTGGTGACACCGTGAACAATATCTATGGCCCTCAGATTGGTGGTCGTGCCAGTATCACAACAAAATACGTAACATTAAGCGTCACTCCTAAAATTGCCGCGTCAATTAATGATCATACATCCACTGTGATAACCGGTCCTCTGACTGTCGCCAACGAACCGATTGTGCGAGTCACTGAGGAATCGATCGACTTCGCACCCATCGTTGAAGTCAATCTGAAGATGCAGATCCATCTTGGAACACATTTCAGCATCTTTGGCGGCTATGATTTCCTGTATATGTTCAATACGTCACGGCCGAATCACAATATTGTCTATGACAGTGTTCCCGGAGCAGGAGGCGTGTTCGAACCAAATATCGGACAGAATGTTTCGCTTACGGAATTCTATGCCAGAGGAATTAACGCCGGCATGCAGTTTACGTACTAAGACGAAGAACGAGATTGCAGTCCACATTCAAAAACCCTGCCGGCAGCTGGTGCCCTGCAGGGTTTTTCCCTGCGCGGTGACCATATCGTCCGAATCCATGTCCGATCTCGAAAATGTGAGCAAGAGTTCACATCGGAAACACCACGATCAACAGCCTGCAGAGGCATTGATCACCAACAAACAAACACGCGTCGGCAATACGACCGGTCTCCCGACTGGTGACGCACCAAGTTGACAGGACGCCCCCAAAAATTCATCCGTCAGCAGAACGACCGGCCGGAAATCCCTGGAAAACACTCAATTGCGAGCAATTTCTCGGAAAAGCTGGCACATTCCGTCGAATTTAGAGACAATACGTTCAGGTGATGTAAAGGGAGGTGATGGCGAGTGCCCGCCTCTCTGAACGCTGTCGTTAACGCGTGTGCGAGTCGAACCTATGAATACAGCAAAGTCGGTTTCGTCAAATCCCATGGCTCGTCGCAGTTTTTTCCAGGCAGGATCGCTGGCCCTGGGTGGCCTGGGTCTCAGTGATTTGCTGCAGGCGCGGGCGCAGGCAAAAGAAGATCGAGTGGCAGCGGCCGATACATCTGTGATTTTGATTTGGCTGCAGGGCGGGCCGAGTCACATGGAAACGTACGACATGAAGCCGGACGCCCCTCTGGATTACCGAGGATTATTGTCACCAATTCCCACGGTCGTACCAGGGCTGGATGTCTGTGAGTATCTTCCCATGCATGCTGCGGTGGCGGATAAATTCACGATCATCCGATCGATCGCACACAATTTTGCCAATCACGCGGGAGGAGCCGGGCGGTTTCTTTCAGGTTACAATCCTCTGAGAGTCCTCGATCCCAAGGCACAGTTTCCGTGTCTCGGTCCTGTCGTATCAAAAATGCTGGATGGCCGTCGTGATCCAGCCATGCCGCGGTATGTTGCCTCTTCTCAAAACGTGTATGGAGGTGGCGGCGCCGGTCTTGGGCCGGCTTACCTGCCGTTCACGGTTGGTGGTGATCCGAATTCACCGGATTTTAAAGTCAACAATTTGTCGCTGGCCCCCGCGATGAAGACCCGACTTGACGATCGACGTTCCTTGCTCACTTCAATCGATGATCTTCGGCGGGAGGTCGATTCGTCAGGTCTGATGGATTCAATGGATCAGTTCAACCGGGAAGCCGTCGATCTGCTAACCAGCAAAAAAGCCAGGGAGGCATTCGATCTGTCAAAGGAAGATCCCAAACTCCGTGACAGGTATGGTCGCCATAAATGGGGCCAGCGAGCTCTGCTGGCACGCCGACTGGTCGAAGCGGGTACCAGTTTCGTCACCATGCAAATGCAGAATCCGGGCATTCCCGGCGGGATTGGAAACTGGGATATCCACGCGGTCAATGGCCACTTGTATGATGATACCCGCGCCCGCCTGCCAGTGTTCGATCGGGCCATTTCGACTTTGGTTCAGGATATCTACGATCGTGGCCTGGACAAAAAGGTGATGTTGATTGTAACAGGTGAATTCGGCCGTACCCCGCGGATCAATTCGCGAAAGGGAACAGCATCAAAAGTCCTTCAGCCAGGCCGTGACCACTATCCGTACGCGATGTCAGTCCTTGTCGCCGGGGCCGGCATGGAAACCGGTCAGGTTGTCGGATCGACAACCGCCAAGGGTGAACGACCAAAGACCCGCCGACTGGATCCCAACGATTTGCTGGCAACCGTTTATCAACATCTGGGCATTGACCATCAGGCCATGGTTCCGGACACCAGCGGGCGTCCCGTTCCGCTCATCCCGCACGGCGAGCCAATTCGCGAGTTGTTATAAGAGTTCGTGCCGGCACTGCAGTTTCCTGCGATCCCTCTGTCTGAACCCAGGCTGTCAGAACACGGCCACTGACTCATCAGACACAGTTGTCCGGATTTCGACTTAGCTACGAGTTATCCTTTAGGCTGTAACACACGATCGACTGACCGTTTCGAAGGTACAGTCGTCTATCCGACACAGCAGGAAATGTCCACACGACGTTGCGTTTTCCTATGACTTCAATTGGGTCAATCGCATGGAACCGACCCGTTTCAGTGTAGCCCTGTGGAGTGAGGGTTGCCGAAATCAGGTCACCGGTGTCGCTAAGGATCAAATATCCGTTTTCCGTTTTAATCAGGAACGCGGAGGCGTTTGATTTTCCCCGGAGGCCGTCTTCTCCGGACGTCGGGCGAGCTGTCTGCCAAATGCGTTTGCCGTCCGATGCCCGTGCGCAAACAAGCGCTCCGCTGTGAGTGTCAGCGCCGTACAGGTAGCCTTGGTCAAAGACTGCCGCAGAGGTCGCCAGATAGATGGAATTACGAGGATTTCCTCGCCATAAGACTTCCGCCTCGGGACGATCATCTGCCAGCCGAAACATCCCTGAAACTCGACTCACTCCCGAAGCATACAGCAAATTTCCCTCGTGAATCGGCGGAAGAATGGACATACCGAATCCCGGTTTCAAAGGGTGATTCCAGTATTCGTAACCAGTCGCCGGATTCAGGCTGTGCAGTGTATCCGGATCCCAGATCAGCAACTGGTCGGTTCCGCCGGCCCGAATCACTGTCGGTGAACAATAGCCGGTTGCGGATGCGGACAGGCTGCGCCAGTGCTCCTGACCGGTTCTGCGATCAAAGGCAACCACCAGAGTGCCCTCGCCTCCCACCAGACAAATCACCGTTTCCCTGTAGATCAGCGGTGCCGCTGAGTGTCCCCAGTGGGGAGTTTCAGCACTGTAGTCCTTTGTGAAGTCGGAATCCCACACAACTTTTCCCGAATCTGCATGCAGACAAATCAGGTTTCCTTCAGCACCGAGACTGTAAACCAATCCATCGTAAATCGTGGGTGTCACTCGAGGCCCACTGCCATACGAAACAGCGTACGGCCGATTGTATTTGTATTCCCAGACGGGCGTGCCCCGGACAGCGTCAAAACACAGAACGCGTTCTGTCCCCTTAAGATTGTCACGACTGCCTGGATTGTTCGTTACATCCCCGGACGCCTTCACGTAGTCCGTCACGTAGACCCGCCCATTGACAACCGCCGCTCCCGAGTAGCCTAAATTGACCGGTTGCTCCCAAAGCTTCAGCAAACCGCCGTCGGGGATCCGGGTGATAATTCCGGACTCGCGCAGCACTCCGTCTCGAGTGGGGCCGTTCCACTGAGGCCAGTCGTCTGCCGAAGCCTGTATGGCCTGAACAGCCAGTAACAGCAGTAGTTCAAAAACACAATTCCGGCGAAGAAATGCAGAGGGCAGCATATTGGCATCCATGGCGGGCACGTGGTGTTTTTATATACCGTACAGAAAGCTGAACGGTGCTGCGAGTTTGGTTTTGCAGTCTGCTGACCTGTTCTGGCGGAAGACTCTGAATCTGGTCATGATAATCTGACGAAACCTCGTGAGATTCTCACCATTGCAGCGCATTTGTCACCCTCGTTCCGCTGCCTTTTACGTCGTCAGGCTCGCGTCCGTCTGATGGTAACCAACCACGGATCACTGTGCTGGAGTCCCGATCCTGTTTATCCTGTCAGCGTGAGTTGATTACTGATTTAAGATCGATTGACTAACCTGATATGTTCCGACACACAGTGACCGTATGCTGAGAACGAGTTCCCGGCCGGCTGAATGGCAAGGGGTCTGAAATACGATGACATCATTGAAGCAGCAATTTGTCCGGCAAAATTTCTCCAACGCCTACCAGTTGGTAGACGGGGAAGCCATGCATTCCAGTCATGGCAGCCGGTTTCAGATCCCTCCTTCCGTGATCAGGCGGCACGTTGGTACCGGCCACTTCGTTGAAGTCCGAATTGATTCACCTCGATTTTCTGTGCACAAAGACGATGCCGAACTGTGTACGTGTCCTTCCTGTCATGGCGAGATGTCTAAGCCGATTCTGAGACACGACCATCCAGCCACTCTGGTACCGACGACTCCGCAAAACATCCCGTCGCGAGGCTGGGGAGAAGATTTCTGGGTACGGATCACAGAAAGTGAAGACGACTATCTCAAAGGAGTCGTGGATAATCCGCTGATTGAGACTCGACTGCATAACATTCATTGCGGGGACAAACTTGTCCTGCAGCAAAAGCACATACTCGCAGTACATGCCAGTCATCGAGAAGACCTGGTACTCCGTATGAGTGCTGAAGAATTAAAGGAACTCGCGTTGTGGCTTGGCTCGATCAAGGACTAAAGCGACCACCAGAGACGAGCGATCCCGAATCATCTTAGCGGTGACCCCAGCTACAAAATCAAAAGAGCATCGAATCGGTATCCGGCGCAAAAAACGCAACCGATTATGCTTGAGGGCAGCCCAAAGCCAACAGGCCACCAATCGTCTAACCTGGTCTCCGGTCCGAATAAATGCCCGAGGAGACCTCTAATCCCAAAACCGAATCACTAACGGAGAAATCTATTGGTTGTGTTTCTGAGTCGAATCTGGAACTGGCTGGCGGCTGATCGGCGATTGATCCTGTGGTCGTTCGCGTTTGGCTTCATTTTCACAGGTCTGGGCATCATTCCGCCGCTTTTGGTGCGACAAATGATCCGCGGTCTGGAACAACCTCAGGCAGCTCAGGGGTTTGTCTGGCTGGCTCTGACTGTTGCCGGTGTTTATCTGCTTCGCGGTATGTCGCGATATTTTTACGGACTGATGTCTCACATCGCCGCCTACCGTACGCTACACCGATTGACCAATGCCGTTTATGCCCACCTGCAGCGTCAGCCTCCGTCCTATCAAAGCCGTCGACACTCCGGTGGACTTGTGGCTCGAACGATTGGAGATGTACAGGCGGTTGAGGACTTCATTGCACACGGAATTCCGGAAACATTGCTGGCGATCGTCATTCCGATCACAATGAGTGTCGTCCTGTTCCTGCTGAACTGGAAACTGGCAGTGATCGCGTTGCTGCCTCTTCCCATTGTCGCTGCGGCAGCCTATGTACTGACCACGCGGGTGAGAAATTCCTGGAGGAATGTGCGCCATCGTTTCGCCGAGCTTTCTGCACAGATTCAGGATCATTTGTCCGGGCTGCCGGTGATTCAGTCGTTCACCGCAGAGTCCGCAGCGGCATCACGAATTGACCGTGAAAGCCGTCAATACCGCGACAGCATCATCCATGCCAATACGTGGTCGCTGTTACCCGCCGGATTGATCGAAGCCTCAAGCGGAGCTGGCCTGGTACTCATCGTACTCAGCGGAATATGGATGACCGGAAACGGCCCGATGCAGATTGATGTGGCTGACCTCGTGGTCTTCCTGATGTATCTGGGCCAGATTTTCTTGCCGTTTCTCCGGCTGGCCAACATGACGGAAAACCTGCAGAAAGCAGCAGCCAGCGCAGCCCGTGTTTTCGATTTGCTGGACGAACCACCGGAAATCGTCGGAAAACCGGACGCAACCGTCCCCTCACAGATGAGGTATGACATCACATTCGAGCAGGTAGATTTCAGCTACGAATCAGGCAGCCGGATTCTGAACGGAGCAAACTTCCACGTCAGCGAAGGAGAAACAGTTGCCCTGGTCGGTGCATCCGGTGTCGGCAAAACAACAGCCTGCCATTTACTCGTGCGCTTTTACGACGTGGATTTCGGAGCAGTACGACTCGGTTCCCACAATGTCCGCGACCTGCCACTGGATTTTTTGCGTAAGCAAATCGCACTGGTTTCGCAGGATGTCTTTCTGTTCAGCGGAACGATTCGTGACAACCTTCGTCTGGGGAATCCAGATGCCGGTGATGAAGATATCCAGGCGGCTGCTCGTGCAGCTCGGGCCGATGAGTTTATTCTTTCTTTCCCTGACGGATACGACACCAGCGTTGGAGAGCGGGGGATCCGGTTGTCAGGCGGTCAAAAACAACGAATTGCGATCGCGCGGGCGTTGTTAAAGGACTCTCCTGTTCTCGTCTTTGACGAAGCCACCAGTGCCGTCGATGCAGAATCAGAGGCTGAAATTCGTGAAGCCGTACATCAGGCAACCAAAGGGCGGACGGTGTTGATTGTCGCACACCGGGTATCGACCATCAGGGATGCAGACCGCATCGTTGTCTTCAAAGACGGTCGGGTCGTCGAAACAGGCACATGGAACGAACTGGTCGAACAGCGAGGTCATCTGGCTGAGGTTTGCCGACTGCAGGAAGACGCGGTCTGGTAAATTCAACAATGACATCAAACGAAGACACTGTTCGACTGAAATCAAAACTATCTCCACGTGCGTCTGACTGTTGTTCAGCCGGTCGCAACGTGAGAAACTTGGGTTGTCTGCAGCAACGTTCAGTCGATGGGTTGCCGGATGCAGTCTCGATGCTCATACGACCCGCAGCATGTGTCGGTCCTGTCTGGTAAGGGACCGTTTTTGACTGGGTCAGCTTCCATTGAATCTCCACAAACCTGATACGGAATTGATTCCTCGCCCCCGGAAAGACACAGGTAATGCGCATCGTTCAGTTTGAAATCCCCGGTCAGGGCCGCCGCACCGGCATCGTCGAAGACGATGCTGTCATTGACCTGACGTCGGTACGCCCCGCATGGCTGAGAACAATCGACATATTTCACGAATCGGACAGGATGGGCCGACCATTCAGCGAGTTACCAATCGAAGCAGCCAGACAGTCAGCCGTGAATCGGCTCGACTATCAATCGCTGCTCAGCGCCCACCCCGGCGGCGATATTCCGTTCCTCCATCCACCGCTTGACGCGGCAGACCTGCATCGCGTCACCATCACGGGAACCGGACTCACTCATCTGGGCAGCATGCAGTCACGTGACAGCATGCATGCGCAGGAATCCGAGGATCAGACACAAATGACGGATTCAGCCAAAATGTTTGCAATGGGCCTCCGAGATGGAAAACCGACCGCAGGTCGGCGCGGAGTATCACCGGAATGGTTCTATAAGGGAAACGGTCACAATCTGCGTGGACATCACTGGACTTTGCAGCTACCAGGATTTGCAGATGACGGTGGCGAAGAAGCTGAAATCGTGGGTTGCTACGTCATCGACCTGCGGGGCATCCCGCGACGGATCGGTTTTGCACTGGGCAATGAATGGTCAGATCACGCCACTGAACGGATCAATTACCTTTATCTGGCACCGTCCAAGCTCAGACAGTGCGCCGTTGGGCCCGAATTAGTAACAGACCTCGATTTTCAGGAACAGAAGCTCCATTGTGAAGTGATCCGTGACGGAGAAACAATCTACGAAAGCGGCGAATTACTGACAGGCGAACAGCACATGTGCCATTCACTTGCAAATTGCGAGGACCATCATTTCAAGTATCCACAACATCGCATTGTCGGTGACGTTCATTTGCATTTTTTCGGCACAAGCAAATTGAGCTATGGAGAACGCGACTGGAAATATCAGGAAGGCGACGAGGTTCGGGTCATTCCTGATTTCGGTGCCGCCCTCATCAACACGGTTCATGCAGACGGTGAAGCGGCTTCCGTCGTTGCTGTTCAGCCGGTGTAGTATGCCTCTCAGCGATCCCACGGAAAGGCGGAGTTGGGCGGGTTGGTAAATCGCTTCATTCGAATGATGAGCCTGCCGCCGGCCCCGGGAGCCAGTCGCACCGTAAAGTGTGTGTCGTCCACAGCCTGAATTCTGCCGTTACAGGTAACGTCCAGACACTGATGTTCGGCGTAGCCACCGGCCTGAACAATAAATGTGCGTGATTCCGTTGGATTCACATTAACAAATGTCACCACTGTTTCTGTGTCCGTCAGTGACTCAACCAGAGCAGCAACGTCATCCGGTACCCCTGCACGACGTCGTTGCAGATCAAAATAACGAAGCCGAGCTTTCAGGACCCTTCCGATCCCGCCAGGAGTCGGACCACCGAGCATCAGGTTGACCAATGTCCCGATACGTGCCGGATTATAGCCCATCGGATCATCAGAGAGACGCGTGTCGGGTGTTGTCGTGTCATTGCGGGAGCCTTCCACACGCGTACGAATCTCACTGAGATCATTCTGCAACTGTCGTTCCGGAAACCCGGGGTCGTTGCCTTCCAGATATCCGTACCAGCCACTGCCGATGTCCATGCGTCTGAGGTCGTCCCGGTTCATTGACATGTAGTACACGGTGCCGGCACCGGCGTTGTATCTGCCCGGACTGAAGTTGTACCAGCCGTCATCTCCATACGCCGACGGATACATCATTTTGCCATCGATTCTTTTTCCGTTCGCATTGATGCCGTCGAGCGTTCCGCGCCAGGCGTCGAGATATTTTTCATCACCCGTCAGCATATACGCGTTCACGAATCCCTGGAGTCCGATAGCCACAGTGTTCCGATTTGCATAGGTACCCGGGCTCTGCGGGACCTCAACGCGAAATCCCCAGCCATACACTCCTCCATACCATTTGCCGCCGGCCGCACTGCCGATCACTCCGTCGAGTCCGATGTTGCTGGGAATGATTCCGCCGTTCTCCTCACAACGTGCGACCCAGGCATCCACATACTCCAGAATCCAATTTTTGTATTTTTCATCGCCCGTCAGCATATACGCGTTCACGGCCAGTGAAGTTGCGGCCATGTTTTGAGGATGATCACCAATGATGTCGTTGTAGTCCTTGAAGTGCGCCACCATCTGCTCATAGTTTTCCTCACCGTGAAGCGGCTTGAAGCGGTTTCTGATCTCGATGGGATCCCCAGCCCAGTCCAGTCCGGTGGCTTTGCGAAGCAGTGGCCCGCGACTGCCGTTAAACATGCTGCGAATGATCCTGTGTTCGGAATCGTAGTTCGGTGCCTGTGGATCTTCATTCATGTAGAACCCGGCATATCGTTTGATGCGCATTTGGTTCTGGATGTTGTAAGGGTCTGACAACGGCATCACATTGAACACCGCGAGACCTTCACCGTTATGCAGCCAGTCCATCGTCACCGGAAATTCTTTGTAATACATTCCGTCACGAGCGAACGGTACGTCCACTGTTTTTGCTTCGGTGTACTGCCGAAGATGCCCCTCCCACATGGAATTGCACATCTCAATAATGGAGTCGTCCCCCCCAAGCGCATGCAGAATAGGCCAGCCGTTCAGATTTTCCGGTGCGTCATCCGGTCCATCGTCTCCTCCCCAGCGTTCCACACAGAGCAAATAACCGCGTGAATCGAAGTAACGATCGTAAAATTCCTGACATGCCGGTGTGTGAGCTTCGATCAGCTGCCGTTCCAGAAGTGCCCAGTAGGGAGGCGCCATCGGACCTTCCACAACGACCTGAACGTCTGCGACAGCGGGAGCCACAAGAACCAAAAACGATAATCCTGCAAGTGCTCGTATTCGTTGAGACTTCAATGCTCGTTCCTCTCGTTAATGGACTGTTGTATGACAGCCATTCTGGTGAAAACCACACGCCTGTGCCAGCATGAGTCGGATTGAGAATGATCCGGCAATGCTGCTCCTGCAACTTGAGTCTGAGCATAACTGTCCTCATCCCTCATCCCTCATCCCTCCTGCTGCGGATACGAGCGGTCGTCCGCGGAGAAACAGAGCCAGCGGCAAGGTCAGTGCGGGCATCAGGCACACCAACGCCAGTGACAATTCAAGACTCCATGATTGTGACAGTCCGCCGACAATCACCGGTCCCGCAGATCCCGCCCCCCAGCCAAATCCCATGACGATGCTGGAGATCGTACTGGCATTCTCGGGCGACAATTCCTGCCCCATGACGATGTGCATGGTATTTGTGGACAGGATAAAAAATCCCGCCAGACTGAGAAGAGCCAGAGAGGCAGGCAGCGAAACGTCGTCTGCATATAAAAACAGCAGAGAAACGGGGACTCCTCCTACAACCGAAATCACCTGCAGCAGACGACGATCACAGCGTCCGGCCAGCATCCCCCATACCAACATGCCCAGTGCTCCGGCACCGCTAAAGCACATGGCTGAAAGACCGGCCGCCGTGGTCGGATGGCCCCGCTCAAGCATGATCGAGGGCACAAAGGATGTCAGTGAAATCTGTACGGCCGAGCGGACAACCACGAAAACATAGATCGGCATCAGTGCGGGACCGTGGGCTGTCAAAAACGTCTGCACCCTCTGTCTGATATCTCCGGACACGGACGGGACCGACACAACCGAGTCGGGCAAAACCCACAGCAGTGGCAGTACCAGTAACCCCGGCAGCATCAGCCACCATGTGCTTTCCAGGCCATACTGTTCGGCAAACAGGACGTACAGCACGGGACCCAACGCGAATCCGGTAGTCCCCGTTGTAATGAAGACAGAAACTCCCCATGTGGGACTGTGCGGCAGTGATTTCGCCGCCAGTACCGCACCTGCCGGGTGAAAAGCAGCAACACCAAGACCGCCCACGACAAGAACCAGGGCAAGGAGCATCGGTCGTTCAATGAGTAACCCGGCAACGGACAACGCAATTGCGGATGTCATCAATCCCAGGCCGACAAATCGTCGTGATCCCAGACGATCTGAAAGATACCCGAATGCAAGCTGACTAAACGAAGTTGACGCCGAGTAGAGCATCGCAAGGATGCCGATGCGGGCCGGGTCCAGCCGCGCCAGTGCCACCAATGGTCCAAAAACCGACGCGTAAGAGTCCACGAAGTAGTGCAACAGGCTAATCACGCCAAGCGAATTTAGATTCACCGAACGTTGACTTCCTTCAGCAGATTTGACAACGGATTTTTTCACAGGAGTTTCTTACACGAAATCCACATTTCTTACAGCCATCATATTTCGATTCCAGGAATTGCCAGACTGTCACGATGGATCAGATCTTCGATCTCATTTACATCCTGACCCGCCAGGGCCGTCCCCGCAAGCAGAGCGTTCAGGATGCGCAGGCCGTCGACTGACGCATCGACTGTCGTAAATGGATAGTCGCTTCCAAACAAAATTTGTTCCAGACACCATATTGCTGCACCAGCATCAGGCTGTGGTAAAGCTGAAAAGGACGAGAGTGCAGAGCACTGATGTCAGTGAAGACATTCGGGTGTTACGGATTATAGCCACACATTCGTGTTCATACGGATGGCCAAGAT
>JAKVAZ010000006.1:797658-827106 GCA_022447225.1 Fuerstiella sp.
TTGGGCCGTGACGGTTACGGGACAAAAATCGTCAGCATCGAATTAAAGGATGGCGAACCGCAACAGTTTCGACTGCTGTCAGATTGCCTGTTGGGTTATGTCTGGCCAAAGTGTGTCAAGTCCGGTGACAGGTCGGAATTTCGAATGCATGCCGTCGAAGAATACGAACTCGAATTGTGGCGTTACGGTGCTGAAAAGGAATTCATTCGTCGGATTGGCACATTTGATGAACACGGACCACGTGCCACCATGCAGATCACGCCCGATGGTGACTACACCCAGCAAGGTGTCAAATGGAACAGGGATGGTTACCACAGTCAGTCTCTGAATCAGTTGATCGAGGCACCTCAGCGATCTGGTTTGTACTACTTTCACGCTCGGAACAGGTCCGGCGCCTTCTTTTCGTTTCCATGGGTGGTCGCTCCGGTAAGCCCGGTTTCGAATGTCGCCGTTTTCGCATCGGACATCAACTGGAATGCGTATAACAGCTTCGGTGGGCGCAGCAACTACATCAACGCCGACCGGCTGCCGACAGTGCCCATCGTTAACTCTCGGCTGGAACTAAAACGGTATACCGAAAAGGAACATCGAACCTATGACTCCGGCTCTTACGAGTCGCTGTCGCTCGATCGTCCGGATCCGTACAACCATATTGACGAACGCGAAGAGTTGACTGATCCAATTGCGGGACGTCAGGGGTGTCACATGGCGGCAGCCGAATGGAGGTTGCTGGGGTGGATGGAACGGAGTGGGTTCGACTACGACCTCTACAGCGAAACCCAGTACCATTTCGATCAGATTTCACTTGACGAATACCGGGTACTCATCATCAGCACGCATCCGGAATACTGGTCTGCGGACATGTACTTTCGGCTAAAAGACTGGGTATTTAATCGCGGCGGCCGGCTGATGTATCTGGGCGGCAACGGCCTGAACTGCGAAGTGGAGTTCCTCGACGATCATCGTATTGTCTATCAAAACACAAACTGGAGTCATTCTGAACCGCAAATTGCTCCGGACGGCTCCGTGTATGAAAGTCGGTTTGATAAACGTCAGGAATCAGAAGCCAATTTACTGGGCGTCGTCTTTTCAGAATCCGGCATCATGACCGCTGCTCCTTATCAGGTGAAGGACGCCAACCACTGGTGCTTTGATGGTACAGGTCTCAAAAACGGCGACACATTTGGCGAACACAGCCTGCATCAAAGAGTGCCCGGAGGAGCGTCTGGTCATGAAACTGACAAAGTTTCATCTCAGTCACCTTCAAATGTACGTCTGCTGGCCAAGGGACTGAATCCAGACAATGGTGGAGGTGAGATCGTGATTCACGAACGAGATGGCGGTGGGGCGGTGTTTTCTGCAGGGTCGATCTGTTGGCCGAGTTCAGTACTGGTTGATGACGCCGTGTCGAAGATTACAGAGAACGTCCTGCACCGTTTCCTGGAGACCGGGGAATAAAAAGGGGACAAGAATGCTGTTTGATACACACACCAATCTGATGTGGTACCCGGATCATCTTTCGGATGAACTTGTGAAGTTTGCCTGGGAAGCAAAACGGGCAAAGATGAAGCTTTCCGAAGATGTTTATTTTGCCGGCAGTGACGTCATGGAGGCGAATGCTTTTGATTCGAAGCCGGAGCAGTTACTGGAAGCAACTGCCGACATCGACAAAGTCATTGTGTTTGGTATCAAAGCCCCCTTCACCGGAATCAACTCCGATCAGGAACTGATTGCGGAATTTGTAGCGGCTCACTCTGACAGATTTATCGGCTGGTGTTCCGTCGATCCCAATGATGAAGACTGTCTCGATCAGCTGGAGCACTATGTCAACAATCTGGGGCTTCGAGGTCTGAAATGCTCTCCGATTTACCAGAACTGGAATCCACAGGATCCCAAACATCTGCCCCTGTTTCGGAAGGCGGAGTCTCTGGGAATCCCCGTTAATATTCATCAGGGCACCTCGTTTGTCCGAACAGGACCACTGAAGTATTCAAATCCAATTCAGCTGGAGGATATTGCTGTCGCCTGTCCCGATCTGCGAATCGTGATCAGTCATATGGGACATCCGTGGGAGGATGAATGTGTCGTACTGATCCGCAAACACCCGAATTTGTACACAAATATTTCCGCTCTACACTATCGGCCGTTGCGGCACTATCAGGCATTTATTTCAGCAATCGAATACGGAGTAGAGCATAAACTGATTTTTGGTTCCGACTTTCCGTCTGCAACAGCCGCACAGGTCATTGCCGGTCAGTCCAAAATCAATGATGTGGTTCTTGGTACCGGTCTCCCGAAGGTCCCGGATGAGATGATTCACAATATCATCTATGAAAATTGGAAATCATTTCTGCCGGAGTATCGTTAATGCAGAAACAGGTCCGGAAGCCTGGGTTCAGACAGTCCGACAACACCATCAGAAACCGGTATGGACTGTATCTTTTTTACCGTATAAACGGCGAGGACCACTGAAAGTGAATCGATGTAAAACTTCTTAGTTGTAGATATTCATGTTCCGACTGAACTAGAATGTGCTGGTTCCTCGCCGGATGATTGATCAGCATCAAACAGCCAAATTCTGGAAACGTCTTCGACTTCACTATGAATGACAATTTCCTCAAAACTCAGCTGAAACTTAACGTCTGGCGGACGTTTCTGATCGGGTGTTGCGGGTTGCTTCCTGTGGCCATGAGTCCTCCATGTCCGGCCCAGCCGCCACCGGCCGGACCTTTAAGTGCATTTGTGGACAACTACTGTGTTCGTTGCCACGGACCGGAAGAGCAAAAGGGAGAGTTCCGAACTGACAGGGCGCCTTCCAAACTGACCGATCCTCGTTTTGTTATTCACTGGGGAAAAGTGCTGGAGCGACTGACTTCAGGAGAAATGCCGCCAGAAGACGAGCCACAACCGACGGAGGAGGCGCGCGGTGTCAGTATGCAGTTAATTTCGGACTGGATCCGAGAAGCCGACGCGGCCCGCTATGCGGTGATGGACCCTGTAAGCCTGAGGAGACTCACCCGCGACGAATATGCCAACACGGTGCACGACCTTCTCGGAGCGACATACGTTCCCTCCGATCCGGGCAATCTACCGGAGGAACCCGCATGGCATGGGTTTGATCGTATTGGTCCGGCACTGAGTCTGTCACCGTCACATCTGGAACGGTATCTCTCTGCTGCAGAAGCGGCACTCGATCAGGTGCTGCCAGTAAGCGAGGGCTCCGCTGCCCCGCATCTGGACAAATGGCCCTTCCACAAGATCGTCGGGGGAAATACGGACGAAACTCCGGAAGGGCGGACGCGGGGCCGTAAAGTCGTTAAGCCGAACTCCAATCTCAGAGCGACGGTGAACGATTGGCATGGCCAGCAAATACCGATTTCCGGCAACTATCGGGTACGCATCAAACTGAGTGGATTGCGTCCACCCGGCGGCAATGCGCCTCATTTGCGGTTTTATTGTGCCAATCTGAATCGAGTGCTCCACGAACAGGATGTGGAGGCCCCGGAAGACAAACCGACAATCGTTGAGTTCACGACTTATCTGCCTGCCGGAGAGCACCAGGTCAATCTGTTCAACACAGAACCTGGGTTAAGTCTGTATGTGACCTCGGCAACCGAATCGGACTCAGTCATTTTTCTCAGCATCAAGGAAGGTCGCGAACCGACGCTGCAAAAGATCACAGATGAGCAGGGCGTACCCCTCGTGCCGTTTTTGCTTGTGGACTCCATTGAGTTTGAAGGGCCCATGCGACCCGATCTGCCGGCCGTGCTGAAGGGATTGTCCGGTGATGGACCGCAGAATACAGACCAGGCCCGGCAAATTGTGACGGCGTTTGCCGAAAAGGCTTTTCGACGGCCACTGCGAGAGACAGAGGCCATCCGGCTTGGCTCGTTAATCGATACGGAACTGGACGCCGGAAGAAGTTTTGCACAGGCGACCCGATCCGGGTTAGTGGCTGTGCTCTGTTCCAAAAATTTCATCTTTCTGGTGGAGGGTGATGCGGAAACGCCGCGAACAAAAATCAATGACTGGGAACTCGCTTCACGTCTCTCCTATTTCTTCTGGAGTACGATGCCGGATGTGCCACTGCTGGCTACCGCCAAAGCCGGGCGTTTGCATGATCCGGATGTCCTGATTCGTCAAGTGCGAAGAATGCTGGCTGATCCGAGAGCGTCACGATTCGCAACGACATTTCCGTATCAGTGGCTCCAGTTGGCAGATGTCGGAAAGTTTCCGCCGGATAAGAAGCTTTATCCAAACTACAGCAAGACGCTGGAACAGAGCATGGTCGCCGAGACCATTTCGTTTTTCAGTGAAATGCTCGACAGGAACCTTGGCATTCGGGAATTCCTTATCTCGGACTGGACGATGATGAATGGTCCGCTGGCAAATTTTTACGGCATGCCTGGTATCGTTGATGCGCCTCTGCGGCGGGTGACCCTGCCCGCAGGCAGCCCTCGAGGAGGAGTCCTGACCCAGGCAGCGGTGCTGAGTCTGACTTCCGACGGCGCCCGGCATCGTCCGGTGCATCGAGGCAAATGGGTACTGGAGTCGATTCTGGGCCAATCACCACCGCGACCACCAGCGAATGTTGCGGCGCTCCCCGCCGCAGCAAAAGACCAGCCAAAGCAGACGATTCGAGAAAAAATCGGGGCCCACGTTACCAACGAAAGTTGTGCTACCTGCCACAGCCGAATCGATCCACTGGGACTGGCGTTCGAAAATTTTGATGCGATTGGTGCCTGGCGCGATGTGGAAATCATATTGCAGGAAACCGGAGAACATCGACCGGTCGATGCCAGCGGCAAACTGCCCGATGGTCGTACCTTTTCAACCCCGAACGACTTCAAAGAACTTCTGGCGGAAAATCTCGATCCGTTCGCACTGACACTGGCGGAAAAACTGGCGACCTACGCCATGCGACGTCCGTTGACTCTGGCCGATCGCGAGTCTCTGAGGCCGGCGGTCATCGCACTCAGGGACAAGGGCTACCCGCTGCGTGACCTCATTGAAGCCATTACACTCAACCCCCTGTTCCTCAGACGCTGATCCACATCACACCAACGAAACCGATGAAGTATGTCAAACATCCAGACCCAGCGCTGGCTTCTGAACCGCCGTCGTTTTCTTCGGGGTACAGGAACCACCATCGCCCTGCCACTGCTCAATGCGATGATTCCGCTGAGCGCTTCAGAGGCCACCGCAGTGTCACGTCCGCGACGGAGTGTATTTGCCTATATTCCGAATGGAGTGAACGTCGATACCTGGCAAATGCATAGAGCGGGCAGCGATTACGAGTTGACAGCGCCTATGATGTCGCTGGAACGCCATCGGGACTGCATGACACCGATCAGCGGGCTGCATCATCCGGGAGCCTTAAACCAACAACACGTCTGTGCGGACAGCTGGCTGACCGGAGCAGCGCTGACCAGTGCAGACAGTTCCAGCTATCAGAACAGTATTTCCTGTGACCAGCTCATGGCCGAAGTGACGTCACCCCACACGCGTTTCCCCTCCCTGGAACTGTCGATCACGGCGGGTGTCGGCAAGCCCATGAATACCAACACACTTTCATTCTCTCGCGACGGAGTGCCGCTGCCCGCCGAAGAAAACCCACGCTCGATCTTTGATCGACTCTTTGGAGATGACAGCGCTTCGGCCAAGGACAGGCAGGAACAGCTGCGCAGCCGGCGCAGCATTCTGGATAACGTCATTGAGGATGCGCGGTCACTCGACAGGACGCTCGGTCACGAGGATCGTGGCAAGCTGGCCGAATATCTGCAGGCGGTACGAGAAGTGGAAATCCGTACCCGGCGTCTTGAGGACTGGCTGAATGTTCCCAAACCTAAAGTGGACGGCACGCGATTTCAGAGAAACGTCTCCAGGTCGGCCGCCGGTGATTATTATCGTACGATGTATGATCTGATTGTGCTCGCTCTGCGCACCGACATGACGCGAGTGATCACCTACCTGAGCGGAAGCGAAGGCTTTGGACTGGCAATTCCGGAAATCGGTATTAGCCAAACCCGACACGAACTCTCTCATCACAACGGAGACAGGGCCGTACTGGACAGCCTGACCAAAAGCGATACTTTTCTGGTGGAACAGTTCGCCTATTTCCTTGACCAGCTTAAAGCGACAGACGATGGAGGCGAACCGCTGCTGGATCGGACCATGGTGCTGTTCGGCAGCGGGATGAGCTACGGTCACAGCCACGGTAACGCGAACCTGCCAATTGTCTTCGCGGGAGGCAGAGGACTCGGTTTGCGCCACGGACAGCATATTGACTACAACCTGCCCAAACTCGGTGCTTACAAACCGAACGATATCCGTCACTGCTTCAAACCTGTCGACGACACGGCCCGCCTTTCCAACCTGCTGGTACTCATGCTGCAAAAAATGGAGGTTGATACAGAAAAGTTCGTTGACAGCATCGGTCCTATTTCAGAACTGACATACGGATGAAACCGGCATTCCTTTCTATTTGTGTTGGACTCACCCTGGCTGTGCAGGCCCGCTGCGAGTCTCCGCCATATCGCACGGACGGCGGTGACGAAAAACTAGCGTGGTATCAGCTGAAGCCGGGTGAATTTCCACCAGCGGATGCTGCGCACTCCATGGGGATTTCACTGCTCACCATCCATCCTCCCGGCCGTCGCGGTGAGTTTCGCGAGAAAGCGAACCTCTATTACAAGGCACCAATCACATCCTTCGCTCTGTTGCCGGCTGCCACGGTGCGCCGCCACGGCGCTCCCGCAGATCTGCGAGATTTCTCACCCGGGGCGCACGTGTGGGTTGGTGCGTTTCAGAATCAGGATCGACAGAAATTCCATCAGATTTGGACACTCTCCGACGATTTCAGCCGGGACGTCGCCACCGGCAGCAGATGGGAGGTAACGGCACTCAATCTCGATCGCCGCCGCGTCACCCTTGTCAGGGTGACAGCAGGTCAAAAGGAAAAACCTCGCGACGTCGTTGTTGATCCACGAACAACATTCTGGAAAGGTACCGGGTTTGGCAACAGGACTGATCTGGCAGTTGGCCGTCAGGTGCTTGTGAACTTTGGTCCTGGTACGGTCTCTCTTCCTTTCATTGATCTACTCACAGATGTTTGGCTGGATGAGGAAAGCGTACATTTTGCAACAGAGCGGCAGTCAGCTCGGACGCTGTTTGAGCTGCGCCGACGGGGATTGCCGGTGCGAGTCGATGCCGTGAACAATCACGATCCCGAATTGACACTCACGTTTATGGATCCCGGATTTCCTGGGCTTCTCGATCTGTTCGTCACCGGAAAAATCTGCAAAATCGCGGTCGCGGATTCTGCTCTGCGGACCTACCAGCCCGCCGGTGGTCAGGGAGGTCCCGATTCATTCAATGGAAAGATCATCGCACATCGCGAGGTGCCCAAAGTCCAGGGTTGTGCGGGTCTGCAAATCGTTGTGAAACCGAAATACCTTGTTGAAGGTTTTCGACCAGGCCGAAGTCTGCGGCTAATGGATGAAAAATCGAACTTCCAGATCCTGCCCCCGGAGGAACGTCGGCTGAAGAACTGGTGGGATTGAAAACACGAGACCAGGCTTTTGGTGGGACGCGGTCGGTTCGACCACGATGGAGTGAAATACCTACTGTCCATACTCCAAATTCAAACAGGTCGACTCACCGCCGTCGTCTTCGCATGGATTGGTTCAGTCTCAGGCGGTAATTCCGGCCTCCTGCAGCAGCGAGCCAATGCGTTCAATTTCGAACTGCTCCAGTTTCGTCAGCGGCGGACGTACATGTGCGGAGTCGAGCCTGCCGAGCAGCACCAGGGCTTCCTTCATGCGGTTGTGCATGTCGAGCAGAGGATCGGAGTAAAAAGCCCGGACGGTCGGGTAAATTTGATCGTTGATCGTTCGAGCCGTTTGCAGGTCGTTCCTCTGAACTGCCTCGAACAGGGCAACCTGAAGGCTGGCGATCACACTGCCGGCGCCGGACAGCAAGCCATCACAGCCCATTACCAGCGATCCCAGCAACCACATACTGTGCGTGGAAAGCACTCTGACCGGACGCTCCAGGGCGTGAAGTTCGCGGATGTGACGTTCGTGCAGGTGAGGGTCGTTGCACCAGTCCTTGATCGCCCGGATGGCAGGAAACTCGGTGCAGAGTCCAAGCAGTGTGTCTAGTGGATAACCCGATCCCCCACTGACCGGATACTGAAACAGAATCAGCGGCAGTTCGGACGATTCAGCGATGGCACCAACATGAGCACGAGCGCACTCAGGTCTCTGCCAGCCTCCCATAGTCAGCACATCTGACGGAAACACCAGCAGCGCATCAGCTCCGGCTGCAGCCGCCATGGTGGCCAGACGGCACGCTTCCTGAGTACCTCCTCTGTGAATGCCGACCACTAACGGCAGTTTTCCGGCAATCTCATCGCGAGCGATGTCAATACCTCGCCGTTGCTCCTCGAAGCTTAACGCGTGAACTTCAGCAGCGTGCCCGTTAACGGTAATCGCAGTGACGCCTGCAATACCCGCAAGGTCGCTCAAGTGACGACGATAAGCAGGCTCGTCGATCTCCAGACGAGCGTCGAACGGCATCAGGCAGGCAGGAATAACGCCCTGGGGATCAAAATCATGGTGACTCATTGGCCGTGCTTATCCACTGAACGCGAAGCGAACCTGACGCCATTACGACACAGAACACATATTCAAACGTAACTGACGATCCTCTGGTCAAAGCCAGGTGGCTGGCTCCATGATGAGCCTGCCTGGTTCAATTTCCATTTCGGAAACGCGGTGAACCAAACAGCAGACTCAGTATTAAAAGAGAACGACTGGCCCGGTGTGTCACTGGCCCGAACCTGCGGTGTCCAATATTTCCAATTTACTGCAGAGTACAAAAGTATCGTTGTTGACAGACGTCTGTCGTGCAAGCGACGTATGCGTTCGGCAAATCTGACCGGGTGATTTCCCGGATGTGGCAGTTCAGAAAACGGATGTCTGCCTTCATGATCCTGCCCACAATCGCAAAAAAGCGGTGCATGACCAACACTGGACGTATTCGTGGAATCGTCGTTCTTCGCCGATCGATAGTCCTCCACATTCAATTCTGCGATCAGCGTTTCATACAAATGACCGATCTTTACCCATTCTGAGCCAGTCTCATCAGTATCACCGAATCTTCTAATTTCCGTGAACTGCACACCAGCGCAAACACTGCTGCTGGAATCCTTGTCATTCGCCGATACGCTGAACCTTGTTCCGAACGGAGTTCCTGCAGGAACTGAGCAGCACGATCTCTGTTCTGAGTAAAGTGTCTGTATTCGTACAGCAGGATCACATTGACAAACCGGAGAATGCCCCATGGTGAAAAATACGAATTGTTTGTCCACATCGATCAGATGGATGGCCGGACTGATCGTACTGGTGTGCTGGAACGCTGCCGATGTCGTCGCCCAGGAGCAGCACACAATGACCGTGGCCGACGTAGAGAGACAGATTGCTGATCTGTCCAACTGGGGCCGCTGGGGCGAGAACGACCAGAAAGGCACTTTGAACCTGATCACTCCCGAAAAACGAATTCGGGCGGCACGCCAGGTGAAAGACGGGATTTGTGTTTCTCTGGCACGCGTTGCTGAAGAGAAGCAGGACGTCGACAATCCTAATCCATTCATCCAGCAAATGCTGGCGGTCGGTGGGGACGTCAGTAGTCCGTGGGCGGTGGATAATTACAGCGTGGCGTATCACGGGTACGCACACACCCACATGGACGCACTGTGCCATCTGTTTTACCGCGATCACCTGTACAACGGTTACACACAGGATTCGGTTACGGAAGACGGAGCGAACAGACTCAGCATCCACAGCCAGCAGGAAGGCATCTTCACCCGGGGAGTGCTGATCGACGTGCCGCGCATGCGGGGGATGGACTATCTTGAACCCGGCACAGCCATCTTTCCGGAGGATCTGGACGCCTGGGAGAACAAGACAGGAATTCGAGTAGCCAGCGGCGATGTTGTTTTTATCCGCACAGGGCGCTGGGCACGTCGCGATGCAATGGGACCGTGGGACATCAACAAGCAGGGGCTGGCCGGATTACATGCCTCTTGTGCGGCCTGGTTAAAAGCGAGAGACGTTGCCATGCTCGGCAGCGACTCTGCCAGCGACGTGATCCCATCACAGATCAACGGCATCACTCATCCGGTGCATCTCCTGATGCTACATGCGATGGGGGTACATATCTTTGACAATTGCGATCTCGAGGAACTCGGACGAGTGACCGACAGACTGAATCGCTGGGAGTTTCTGTTGACCGCATCACCCATTCCCGTGAAGGGGGGAACCGGATCACCGCTCAATCCCATCGCGACGTTTTGACACGATCCGAGTTATCATCCTCTATCAGCAGTCAGAAAGAGCGGCCAACGGGCACGGCGTTCATCCCCCCAAATCATGAATAAGGTCCGGCTGCAGCGAGCGGAGGATACCGCTGATTATCCCGAGTTCACCGTGCAGCTGCCGAAAACAACTATTCCGGGTCCGGTTCCAGACGACAGTGACAATACAAGAATGAAAAAGATACTGAACGATCGCAATGTCGCCCGTCCGCTGGCAGCAATCGCCGCCGCAACATGCGTGGTCCTCGTTTTGATGGGGCGGGTTTGGTGGTGCGAAATTGGGGATCTTTCCCCCTGGTCCTGGGACATCTGGAGTTCACACAATTCGCAGCACCTGTTTGATCCCTACGCATTGTCGCATCTGCAGCACGGGATCGGACTGTTCCTGCTGCTGTCTGCATGCGGAAGTCAATGGCTATCGGTACGGGCACGCACGCTGATTGTGGCATGCATCGAAGCTGCATGGGAGATCGCTGAGAATACTCCCTTTATGATCAACCGATATCGCGAGGCCACTATCTCACTGAATTATTTTGGTGACAGCATCCTGAATTCCATCAGCGATTACGTCATGTGTTTACTGGGTGTCCTGCTGGCGCGGATGACGAGCTGGAAAACTGGCCTGACGGTTTTCCTCACTCTGGAAATCAGCAGCATATTGTGGATCAAAGACAGCCTGATGCTGAACATACTGATGCTCGTCGTACCAATCGAGGCTGTCAAACAATGGCAGGCTCCGTGAGTGCCAGGAACAGAACTCGCCCCGGTCCACATTCCTGCCGAACGAAGACGGCATGTACCATCTATGAACAGACGAAACACACGATGCTCAACCCCTGACTCACAAATCAGTCCGGCACAATGCAGCTGCCCCGCGATTCCGGAAACCACTGTTCCACTTCTCTTACACATTACCCCGCCGTCCACGCGTCTCGAACAACAATGTCTGCCTGCTACAGTACGTCTGCACTAAACCTTCTTTTGCCGGCAACCGTAAAGAAATTTTTTAAAATGAATCACGCACACATCCGCAGTGTCGTGCATTGGCTGCATGAAAATTCAGGGCCCGGACTGAAAGAGAAACTGTGATTGATTTACCGGTCAAAAAACCGTTCACAAGTTTAATGGGCAGGGTAGGCGCGATGTTGCTGCTGCAGGCCACCTTAACAGCTGCAGAGCCCGAACGGTTGCACTGGTCCAGATCAACGCCACTTCCCGAACCACGGGCGGGACATGCTGCGGGAATCCTGGACGGAAAACTGGTGATCGCTGGTGGAACCTATTGGGAGGGGGAAAAGGGCCACTGGACGAAGAAAATATTTTCTGCCCGAACCCATGCCCTTGATCCGGTGACAAAGAAATGGGAACAACTTCCCGACGCGCCGGTTGCGTTTGGATATGCCGCTTATGCCGTGGTTGAAAACCGACTTTATGTGCTGGGTGGATACGATGGTCAAAACGAAAACCAACAGATCTTAATGTTGTCGCGCGAGGCAGGTGAGTATGCCTGGCAAATCGTCGGTGAACTTCCCGAGACACGACTCTTCGCCTGGGCAGGTGGTGTGGGAACGTCCCTCTATCTTTTAGGAGGCGTGTCAAAATTCGAACCAATGGACGAAGCGGGAACTTGTTGTACCTCCACGACCGCCACCAAACGGCTACAAGTTCTGGACACCACGAATCCGGCCCAGGGGTGGCGTGAATTGCCTCCTTATCCTGGCAGTAAACGTTGGTTGTTTTCGGCAGAAACCGATGGCGAGAACCTCTGGATGTTCGGCGGAATTTATACGGCCAATACCCAGAATGCTCCAGAGAAATTCACCGAGGTTACACGTTATAACTTCGCCGACAGGGCCTGGTACCCACAAGCTCCGTTGCCGGATGAGACACTGCAGGCGTTCCCCCTTTCGCCACTGCACGTTGGTAACAGGATTATACTGATGAGCTTTTCTAAGACGGTGTGGCAGTTAGATCTGAAAACACAACAATACTCGAAACTGGCACCGTTGCCTGAAGAGGCCTTTGTGGATCGATATGTGTGGCTCGAGGATCAGATCATCGGGACCGGTGGTGAAAATAAAATTGAGAGCCGGCGACGGAGATCTGAATGGACCTTTATCGGTCAGTTCCAGCCTCAGTAGTCGAAGGCTGGGGGAACCGAACTCCAGCGTGCCCAGAACGGCGAGATTCCAGACTCGCATCTTCCAGACAGGACGATGAACGTTGCTGCCGGCTGCAGACAACCGTAAATCCTTATCGTTCCAACACGACAGGACGACTCCCCTGGCGAATATCCAGGTCCAGGGATGTGCCGGTCGATCTGCCTCTCACCGTGGGCGTCCCGGACCTGTTCACGGAGATCCAGAGGTTGCCGCAGCGAAATCGTACGGATGTTGTTCGAGCTCGCGAGTTGTCTGACATTCCGTTCCAATCGAGGACCCGATCATTATCTCATGGACCAGAAAAGCCAACGTCCTGCTGCATAGACGGAAAGAGATCCTTAAGATCGGAGAGCAATCCCGATGATCAGCACCTGCAAGTGCTGCGTGAACAACAGGCCAAAATGACCAAAATTTTCTATTCGACAGCAAACAGGAAATAGCATGACTGACAGAGCAAGCATGCGAACCAGATGTCGTCACGTCATTACTCTCATTTCGTGCAGTTTGTTGATCTCGCTGGAAACATTGTCAGCCGGGACCGAGACGGATGAATTCTGGCAATTCTATGAGAAACATCCGCACATGCAGGACTACTTTCCGTTTGGTGTCTATGGCGGAGCACAGGGCGACTGGACCCCGTGGGGGCACTCATCCCAGGCGTACACGCGAATCCTCACCGATACCATCGCAGAGAACGGATTCAATGTGATCTGGGGAGGAAAGACTCCGCATGCGACTCGCGAAGTATCGGATGGCCCGTTGATCTCCATACCATTCAATCGATGGTTCTACGGGACAGAACTGCCCCTCAAAGAAATGAAGATCTTTCCCACTCTGATTAACTATATGCGGTTCAACTCCGGCGCTTTGGCAAAATTCCAGCGTGAAGAACCAGCACTCAACGTCCAGGAGATGGCCGAGGTCGAAGCTGACCGAAAAGACTATCTGGAATTCGCTGCAACTCTGGCTCGGGAACATCCGGAGAGTATCATCGGCTTTGTTTCCGATGATGAACCGCTGTACCTGGCTCCGTCGATCGCCGCCATTCGCCTGATTGAAAAGTACACCAAACTTCCTGTGACGACCTGTCAACCAACATGGGGTGGCTTCAGAAGATTTGTTGGGCACATGCAGCCGATGACTGCGGACTGGTACCCCACATGGGATGTGACGAGGGATAGTTGGTCGATCGCAAAAAATCTGCGTTGGCTGCAGGACCACCATCCTGATCGGGTCTTTTATTTTATCCCTCTGGCAGCGGCCTGGAGTGCGCACGAACCGACCAAGCCATGGTTGAAGGATTCTCGACCGTCGCCCACGGAACTGCGTATGCAGTTCTGGCAGGCGCTTGCCGGGGGAACGAAAGGTTTTTTCTACTTCCACGTGGGAGGACCTGTGCTGCAACCTCAGTGGGCAGGCGGACAGGACGGACTTCTCAACGGTCTCCTCTGGCCCAACAACGATCTCTGGGATGAACTGGGAAGCATTGCCAGAATGATCACCGTCACTGGTCCACTGCTTATTTCCTGCAGACCGGATACGAGCATTCGGCCTGACGTTTCATGCAGGCGTCTTAGCTATCCGGAATTCGAAGGCCAGGCAATCGACTGCGGGCTCCTGAAGTGTATTAAACATGACCGCCAATTCCTGATTCCCTGGAACAACAACAGTCATCATCAGGAGAACGGCAGCATCCTGATTCCGGAAGGACGACTGAACGGAAGAAAGATCTACGATCTGATCAGCCTTCGGGAAGTGTCTCTTGCGGACGTGGATGGCAACAAAAACCTGAACCTGTCACTTCCGGCAGGTGGAGGCCATATCTATTTGATCGCAGATCCAGAGCAGTTTGAGCTGTGTCGACAGACGATCCTGCGACACAAGGTCAGGCTTCCACGAATCGTGGCCCGAATGCGTTACCGAATCGCCAGCACAAACGGCCTGAATCTTAAACAACCACAAAACATTGATGCTCTTTTGAAAGACGCAAAGCAGGCGGAATCCCGGGGAAACTGGGTGCAGGCGGCAAAAATGTATCAGCGAGCAACGACTGCGATCAGCCGGAACGAAGAGGCAATTCCGAATCCCGTGCGCGAAACCAAAAGGCATCTGGATCAGATTGCGGAAGTCTTAACGAATACGGAAGACCTGTTCAGAACACATGTCAGAGTTCTTGATCTCCCGTCAAGCCAATGGATCTACTCAGCGCACGCGGCCAATCCGCACGTTGGAAACGAAATTCGCGAGTGGGCAAGTCTCGTCAATCTCTATCTGGACGCCTTAATTCGCAGCCGGGAAGGCACCTATCAGGCAGCGCTGCCCCGGGCGTTTCTGGATACTGTCCTCACCCTGCAAAACCTTGTGACAAAGAACAAACAGTCGACAGCAGCTGCCATTAAAAACCGGCTTGGCGAAATCCGAAAGCCAATCAGGCTGGCAATGATTACTCCGGATCGGAATGACGTTGAATATCACATGATTCAGTCGTGGCTGTTTGAAAATATTTCTCCAACCTGGATCGCACCAGATGCCACGGGGACATTGACGGACGAAACAGGAAAACCGGTTCGTTTTGCCGACTATGACGCGGTCTGGATTCATCAGCTGCGCTATGCTCGCCCTGTTGCGTCAGAAGGGCATGTGGATCCAATGCAGATTCTGATACCCGAACTGGTAAAAAAGGAAGCTGTCCAGGCGATGAAAGAGTACGTCAATGACGGCGGGTGCCTTTTTCTGACAGGGATCTCCGGGCTCTATACAATGGTGTTGGGAGTGGAATCTGTCATGCCGGACAGAGTCAGAGAAAACCGTTATCTGACACCCATTCTCGCAACGGGACTTGCGGCTTCGGATGACTCCGGCGGACACCCGGTCTTCAGTAATCTTTCGGCAGGCGGGTTCTTTACCAACTGCAACTTCCCCGGACACAACCTCATCACAGAGTGTGCCTGGAGTGAACAAAAACCTTCTGGCAAAGTGATTGCCAACGAATTTGTGGAATACAAGGCGGGAGACAATCCTTCCGGAGAGCCCCGGCGAATGGACAGGTATGCGGCCATGGTGGAATATTCATTGGGTTGCGGAACGGTGATTGTTCTCGGCGGACGTTCCTGTGACTTCACGCCACAAAACCCTTTTCCGGGTGAGCACTCAGAGCAGGTACGTCAGGGGGGACGGGGAAAAATGCGAGAACAGATGAGGAAGTTCATGCTGAATGCTTTGGTTCACTACACCTCCCTGACTGAACCAGAGCAGAACGAGAAAAAATAAACAGTGAAGCAAGTGCCAGGATGGTGTACAGCTGGCTTTATCTGCTGTGGAGTGCTCCGGTTTCGTGGACCTGAGCAACGCAGCGGAATATCCGGGTTATGCGCTGAACCTCGGGTGTCACGACCGGCTTTTCCGGTTGATCAGTGAGGCCTGCCTGTTTTTCGCTCCGGCCGCCTGCGACTTAATTATTGGAGTCACTCAGGTTCAGTGAGTAGTGCAGCAACTCAGAATTCAGATTCCAGCCGAAAGTTTCGCACGCTGTCTGAGCAGCTGTGTTGTTACTTTTGATTTCGAGCAGAATACGGTTTGCCCCCAGTGCTCGGACGAATTCAACGGCGGTCTCCAGCAGTGCCGAACCCAGCCCCTTTTGTCGAGCTGATTCAATCACATACAGATCATTTATCATCCAGACGCAGTCCATCGACATGGAACAAAACACCGGGTACAGCTGTGTGAACGCGATCGATCGATTGTTCTGACTGACGAAAAAAATCTCTGATTCACCGGCCGTTATTCGCTGTCGGATGAAACGGCGGGCGCCGTCAGGATCTGATTTCATACCGTGCCAGCAACGGTATGCATCAAACAGTGGCGCCAGATCGTCGGTATGGTCCGGCTGAGCATGCACAATATCGAATTCGTCAGTCATCAGCGAACACCCATCTTCGTTCCTGAAGGTCCCCGCGGGCTTATCAGGATTCCATCGTGACAACCATCCGGCCCCTGGTGCTGGGTCGCAGGCAAAGAATCTTCCAGTTGCAGCAGGACCTTCTTGAGATTCAGCCCGCCACCGTAACCCACAAGTTGTCCGGTTTTTCCGATGACGCGATGACACGGAATAATGATAGAAATTGGATTACGACCATTCGCCAGGCCAACGGCCCGAGAGGCTGTCGGCTGACCAATTCTGCAGGCCAGCTCGCCATAGGTAATCGTTTGGCCCCAGGGGATTTCAGTGAGTGCTGACCAAACCTTCTTCTGAAAACTGGTTCCGTGAGGAGCCAGTGGCAGGTCAAATTTCATTAACTCGCCGGAAAAATAGGCATTCAGCTGAACCATGGTATCGTCGAGCTGGCCTGTATCTGTCTGCCAGATATCACCGTTGCCGGTCCGGTCTGATTCCGGTGGCAGTGGATATCGGCTGAGTTCACGTCCTCCCGCAAATAACAGATACCGCAGACCACAGGAGTCCGCTGCCAGCAACAGGCGACCGACAGGCGATTCATCGACGAATCGATAGTGAATCACATTTCGCGCTGTCTCCGTCATGGCATGTTCCCTGAACAGGTTGCCCTTGATCGAAAATCCGGTGCTGCGATCGGGCAATTGCTGATACGTTGGTTCTACCCGATAGAATTCGGCACTTCAAACCCCTACATTTCGTGGCCTAAGCGTCGATGGAGGCTGCGAACGGTCAGGTGCATCCGGTCTGGCAGAATTTCGTAACGTTTTTTGTGTGTTGCCTTCAGGAATAACGGCGTCCGGTACACAAGGTGTCCCAAGAGAAAATCATGACAACAACACAGTCTCTCGATCAACATCGACAGCTCGTCGACACGCTGAGATGGAAGAAAATACCGGTACTTGACGACGGCTTTGTTTGCCTTGTTGATGTTATGGGTGACGACAGCAGCGTGGTTCAGGCGGCTCGTGTGAGCTA
This sequence comes from Fuerstiella sp., assembly GCA_022447225.1. Lineage (NCBI taxonomy): Bacteria > Pseudomonadati > Planctomycetota > Planctomycetia > Planctomycetales > Planctomycetaceae > Fuerstiella > Fuerstiella sp. The sequence continues at coordinate 815,129 of JAKVAZ010000006.1, forward strand.
CGGAGAAGGAACCAAGAAGGTATCCGATGACCGAACACTGATTCGTTATCTCCTGCGACATCGTCACACCACACCATTTGAAATGGCAGAGGTTAAGTTATTAATCCGAGTCCCAATGGACTGCTGGCGCCAGTGGATTCGACATCGGACGGCCAATGTCAACGAATACAGTACCCGGTACTCACTGGCCATCGACGCGTCGCAGACAACTCCGCCTGGCGAATGGCGGTCCCAGGCAGAAAGCAACCGACAGGGAAGCGGCGACATGCTGCCCCTGGATGTCGGCGATCGTCTGACGGAAGAGGAAACGGAACTTCAGAATCGAATACGGACCGTTTATCAGCAGCGAATCGATCAGGGCGTGGCCCGGGAACAGGCGCGCAAAGACCTGCCACTTTCAACCTACACGGAAGCCTACTGGAAAGTCGACCTTCACAACCTGCTGCATTTTCTGGCCCTGAGAATGGACCATCACGCTCAGCTGGAAATCCGAAATTACGCCACGGCAATCGGCGAGCAGATCATTCAGCCGCTGTTTCCCGTCGTGTGGGAAGCGTTTTGCGACTACCGCATGCAATCCATGCATTTGACGCGACTGGATATCGGCGTGATTCAGCGACTTTCGGCAGCTGGAGCTGGTGAAGTACCATATTCAGAGACCGAATTTCTGGCAGCGCAGGATCCCGCTTGGGTGTCGCTGAAACGCAGCCGTGAACGTGATGAATGCCGCAGTAAACTGGTACACCTGGGACTGATGGAGTCATAACATTGTCAGCTGACACTACTCATTCGTGTCCAATGACACGTACGGAAGTCATCGATGCTTACTTCATGGAACACCGAGCAAGACTGATCGACATTGCTGCCTTCCTGGACAGAATCGATCGTACACCTTCCGACTCGACCGAAGACATTCGGGAGTCATCATTTCGCCGCGCGCTGCAGATTCTGTCAGACGGACAGACACATCGCGCCGCCCGGATCCTGAGTACGCTCAGCGATCACACGACTGAGCTGCCGCAGTCAGCGAAAGGTATGAAAGGAGCGTCCGGTGCACCGGTGTCACTTGTCGGTGGAGACAACGCATGAGATACATCGACCCACACATCCATATGGTCTCTCGCACGACAGACGACTATCAGCGGATGGCGCAGGCCGGGTGCATTGCCGTAACCGAGCCTGCTTTCTGGGCAGGATTTGATCGTTCATCCGCCCAGGGTTTTTATGATTACTTCCGCCAATTGACCGATTACGAGCCACGGCGCGCCGCTCAGTTTGGTATCCGACATTTTACGTGGCTGTGCATCAACCCTAAAGAAGCGGATGACCCTGGATTCGCTCGCGAAGTCGTGTCCCTGATCCCGGAATTTCTCGACCACGGAAACGTCCTGGGGATTGGCGAAATCGGGCTGAACAAAAACACACGCAATGAACTAATCATTCTTGAAGAACAAATCGCGCTCGCGGAAACGCACAACCAGATGGTACTGGTGCACACGCCTCATCTGGAAGACAAGCTGAAAGGGACCCGCATCATCATGGATGCCTTGTCGGCCAGCAGTATCGATCCTGAAAAAATTCTCATAGATCATGTCGAGGAACACACAGTATCCGAAGTGCTGGAACGCGGGTTCTGGGCCGGAATGACGTTGTATCCCGATACAAAAGTGACACCACAGCGTGCTGTCGACATCATTGAAATGTACGGATCAGAACGAATCTGGATGAATTCCGCCGGCGACTGGGGCTGCAGCGATCCGCTGGCCGTTCCCAAAGCTCGTCTCGAAATGAAACGCCGTGGCCACAGTGATGAAATCATCGATCGTGTGACTCTGCATAACCCCGGCACGTTTCTCGGTCAGTCCAACCGATTTCACGTCAACACATAAGACCTTCGCCCCCAAGAGTGACCATGTCCACTGAACCACAGATTGCGGCCTTTCTTGATGGTTCACACTACGCAGTTGTTGGAGCGTCTACGGACCGTTCCAAGTACGGCAACATGGTCCTGCGCACATACTTGCAGAAAACTCTGTCCGTGACACCGGTCAATCCGAAGGCGAGCCAGGTCGAAGGTCTACCGGCAGTGAAATGTCTCAGCGATATCACGGAGACCGTTCACGGAGTTTCCATAATCACACCACCTTCTGTCACCGAATCAGTGGTGCAGGAAGCCATTCGGCAGAATATTCGTCATATCTGGATGCAGCCTGGCGCAGAAAGCGAGACAGCTGTATCCGCAGCTGAAGCAGCCGGCATTGAGGTGATTCACAGCGGTCCCTGTCTGCTGGTGGTGTTGGGTTTTCGAGATGCCCACTGACAGTTCTGTTCTGTTCAACTATGAAGATCTTTATCGGCAGCTGAATGACCACGGACACGGCGGATGGGTGAACTCACTGCGATCGGCCTGTTCTGAAGCTCTGCAGTCCGACCGACATGGACAGCTGTCGACATGGCTGGAACTACTGCAACAGATCCGAGTGCCCGACAGGTGTTCCTGGCACATTGACGAGGGACGCGTGATTGTCGCGGCCCCGACAGATCAACCGCTCCGGGAACTCCTCAGACAATTCTGTCCGTGGCGAAAGGGTCCGCTGAATATTGCCGGAGTGAACATTGACACCGAATGGCGATCGGATTTGAAATGGGACCGCGTGGCCGACCATGTGGAGTGGCGCGACCGGCGAGTGCTGGATGTGGGTTGTGGCAACGGCTATTTTGGCTGGCGTATGCTGGATGCCGGAGCGAACTGTGTCGTTGGACTGGATCCATTCCTGCTGTTCGTCATGCAGCACGAGATCGTCAAACGGCTGGCCGGAGACCCTCGCAATTATGTGCTGCCGTTGACGGATGCCTGTCTGGTTCCTCGACTCGGTGCTTTCGATATTGCCGTTTCGATGGGAGTGCTCTATCACCGCACCAGTCCGATTGATCACCTGCAAATATTAAGAGAATCACTCCGAGATGGTGGTCAGCTGGTTCTGGAAACACTCATTGTCGAAACCGGCGAATCAACGGTGCTGGTTCCACACGGCCGCTATGCAAAAATGAGGAACGTCTGGTTCATTCCGTCACCGTCAATGCTGACACTTTGGCTGAAGCGAACGGGATTCCAGGACATCAGAGTGGTCGACATCACGCCAACAACGTCCGACGAACAGCGGCGGACGGAGTGGATGACCTTCGAATCTCTGAACGACTACCTCGATCCGAACGATTCCAAAAAAACCATGGAAGGCTACCCGGCACCGGTGAGAGCGGTTATCACAGCCCGGCTGCTTTGATTCGCGTGCGACCGTACACGAATTACCTGGTTTCGCTGCAGGCACTTGTGCGTAGGAATCTGTGTTTCCGTCAGGGCAAAGATCACGTACAACGGGGGGGCTGCACGTTGGCGTTATTGAGGCCACCTGGTGAACGATCGTTTTGCTTAATGCGCTTCCAGCCAGTTGTTACCAACGCCAGTGTCCACCACAACAGGCACGCTCATCGGCAGGGCGCTGGTCATGCATTCGCGAATCACGGGTATCACTGTTTTCTCTTCGTCGCGTTTCATGTCAAACACGATCTCGTCGTGAACTGTCAGCAGCATTTTTGTCTGAAATCCACCGTTCTTCAGGGCCGTATGAACTCGAATCATGGCCAGCTTGAGCAGATCCGCAGCAGTTCCCTGAATTGGACTATTCATTGCCAAACGTTCAGCCGCGGACCGCAGTGAATTATTCCGGGAATCGATATCTCTCAGGTAGCGTCGCCGTCCGGATTGAGTTCTGACGTAGCCGTGTTCTCTGGCGAACTCGATCGTGGAATCAATCCATGTACGGACTCCGGGATACTTGTCAAAGTAGTTGTCGATCAGTTCGCGGGCTTCCGTTCGTGGAATATTCAGACGCTGCTGCAGACCGAACGCACTGATTCCGTAGATGATGCCAAAATTAACGGTCTTTGCTTTGTCTCGCATTTCCCGTGTCACGTCATTCGGATCAACTTTGTAGACCTTTGATGCCGTGATCTGATGGATGTCTTCGTTCGCAATGAAGGCCTGTTTCATGGCTTCATCACCGCTGAGTTCGGCCATGACACGTAATTCAATTTGTGAGTAATCAGCTGACAGGGTCAGGTAATCATCGTCCCGCGGCACAAAGGCCGCGCGAATCTCCCTCCCTCGTTGCTTACGGATAGGAATCGTCTGCAGGTTCGGGTTGGCCGACTGCATGCGACCGGTTGCTGTCCATGCCTGGCTGTAATGTGTGTGAACGCGTCCTGTTTCCGGATTCACCGACTCCGGCAGCTGATCGACGTACACGGACTTCAGCTTCACCGCGTTGCGATACTCCAGGACGTCCTGCACGATTTGGTGTTTGGGAGCCAGCCGCAGAAGTTCTGCTTCTTTCGTGGAGTATTGTCCGGTCGCTGTCTTTTTTGGATTATCGATCAGCTGCAGATTTTCGAACAAAACGACACCCAGTTGCTTTGGCGAAGCGATATTGAATTCCTCACCGGCAGTTGCATAGATCGACTGCTGGAGTGATCCAATTTCCTGTTCCAGCTGCCCGGAGTACATCACTAGTGCGTCGGCATCCAGTCGAATTCCTTCGTGTTCCATGTCCACGAGAACCGGAATCAACGGACATTCCACGTCGAAGCAGACCTGACTCACACCACGTTCTTCGATATCACGCTTCAAAGCTTCGGCAACCTGCCATGTGACATCTGCGTCTTCGCAGGCATACTCCGCCAGCGATTCCAGCGGTACGTCGCGCATGTTTTTTTGATCTTTACCCTTTTCGCCAATCAGCTGACTCGTCGAGACAGGCCGATACCCCAGATACAGTTCCGCAAGATAGTCCAGTCCATGTGCCATCTCCGGTTCGATCATGGAATGAGCCAGCATGGTGTCCATGAGCGGACCACGCACGTCAATACCATGCCATTTCAGCAGCGAAATATCGTACTTGAGATTGTGTCCCGTTTTTGTGATCTTTTCGTTTTCAAACAGCGGCCGGAACTCCTCCAGCACGGCAGCGATATCCTCTGCGTCGTCCGGACAAACAACGTACCACGCTTCATGTGGTTTGATGCTGAACGCAAGTCCCAGAGGAAGTGCTTCGCGTGGATTGAGTCCCGTCGTTTCCGTATCGAAGCAGATGGTGGGCTGCTGACTGAGCTGTCGGATCAGCGATGTTCGATCTTTGGCAGTCGTGACAGTGTGATATTCGTGCGGGACCTCCTTCAAAGTCCGGACTTCAATTTCCTCTTCATCGAACAGTGTTTTCTGAATCTCTTTTTCACGTTTTTCACGAATCACCGTCTGACGTGACTGACTGGATGAAAATGTCTGTCCAAAGACTCGCTTGCCGACCGTGTCGAATTCCAGTTCCTCAAACAGCGCCTTGAGTTTATCGTCGTCGAATGCTCTGACAGCCAGATCGTCAAACTGTATGTCGTGCGGGACGTCGCGGACGATCGTTACCAGACGTTTGGAAAGCAGAGCGAGTTCTGTGTTCTCTTCGACACGCTCTTTCTGCTTGCCTTTGAGTTGATCGGTGTGGCTGAGCAGTTCTTCCAGGCTGCCGTATTGAGCGATCAGTTTTTGAGCGGTCTTGGGGCCTATCCCCGGGATTCCAGGGATGTTATCACTGGAATCACCCATCAGCGCGAGAATGTCGATGACCTGCTCAACACTTTCAATCTGCCAATTGTCCAGGACTTGTCGGACTCCCATGATTTCATGGTTAGAGCCCTGGCGACCGGGCTTGTAGACGACTGTCCGTTCCGTGACGAGTTGGTGGTAATCCTTGTCCGGCGTCACCATCCAGGTATCAAAATCCTCGCCTTCTGCTTCGGAGGCGAGCGTGCCAATAATGTCATCGGCTTCAAATCCCGGAATGCGGATGGTGGTCATATTCATTGCATCGAACAGTCGGTCCACCCACGGAAACTGCACGACAATATCCTCCGGAATTGTGTCGCGCTGAGCCTTGTATTCCGGATATTCTTTGTGCCGATACGTTGGTTCCTGTGTGTCAAAAGCGACGGCGATGTGGGTCGGTTCTTCTTTTTTGAGGATGTCCAGGAGGGTGTTCGTCACACCAAACACCGCTGATGTGCAGGTGCCCCCGGAGGTGTAACGCGGTGCTCGAATCAGGGCAAAATGAGCCCGGTAGATTAACGCCATCGCATCCAGCAAAAACAGGCGATTTGTGGCGAACATATCAGGCATAATCGTTCAAATTTCGAGATGATCGGGAATCAGATCAGTTTGTCGTACTTCGGAACCAGACCCGATATTCTGACACGCCTGCCGTGCCACACAAGCCAGAGGGTGTTTGTGTCAATTTCACGGCCTGGCGACCAATGCTCATTTTCTTTCGGCAGACACAGCAGGATTTGGCCGATGTTTTCCGACGCTATACAACTGGTCGCGAATCCAGTGCACTGCACCTGTGTGACTTGTCGGTGGAGACAGCGTATGAGAGACATCGACCCACCATCCATATGGTCTCACACACCAGGAAAGACTCTCAGCGGATGCACAGGTCGCTGAATTGTCGTCAGCATTTTGAATTTTCATAATTTCGCAGGACTTCCAACTCGACGGTTGGACAGAAAACTTTGCTGACGAATCCAACATCGTTGGCCAGGTTCGGCGACCCATTTCCTGAGCTGATCAATGTTGACAATTCGATGAGTCAATACGCGTTCAGAATTGCGATGACTGCAATGACGACTAGCAGTTCAAATCAGTGTAAATCCACTGCAGTTGCTGATGCCGATCTGCCGACGAATTTATTTTTTGATAGTCACATCCAGTCAAAAGCAAAATAAATCAATCAAGCCGGTGGCAAATCGATTCGCCAGCAGTATTGCCAATATCTATTTCCGATTACAGTTTGTCGTATTCTATTCTTTGAAGGATCTGATTCACACAGCGAGGTGTTTCCAGAAAACGTCTCATCCCCCCGACGCATATTTTCGTGCGGGCACTGCATCTCCTGAATGAGTGATTGTGCCATCTGAAGTGAGTTCCTGTGAATTCAAAATTACTATCAGTCGTGCATGACGATCAGTCGCTACTGGACTTCCTTTCCGGAATGCCATGGTTCCGACTGTTCCTGATTGCCGGCTACCTGCTGTTACTGGTGCATCACGGGAGAGAAGGTTCCAGAAACACCCGATCCCTGTCCGACTACCTGATCGCCGGCCGCAGCCTCGGCGGTGTGGTGATCGCTTTGTCGTTCTACGCCACGTTTGTTAGTACCAATAGTTTCATCGGCCAGGCGGGGGAAAGCTGGGAAGCAGGACTGGCATGGTGGTTAAAAGTTGGTATTTACGGGCCGTTGTGCTGGTTGAGTTGGCAGGTGGTCGCACCACGGTTCTATCGGCGGTCACGTGAATACCAGTCCCTGACAGTGGCCGACTTCCTGGGGGCCCGCTACCAGTCACTGGCTGTGCGGCGGATCACTGCTATCGTGATCCTGCTCGCCTCGGGCCTCTACCTGGTCGCTATCTACAAGGGATCCTCGGTCGCGCTCTCGCAATTCCTTGGCCTGAGCTACGGGGGCTCGGCGGTGGCGGTCTTCGTCGTTGTAACAACCTACACCCTGTTGGGTGGATTCCGCTCGGTCGTACTCACCGACAGTGTCCAGGGCCTGTTGATGATCGTGGGTGCTGTGTTGATCATCTTCGCCGTCCTTTCCCGGGGCGGCGGGCTGGGTCCGATGGTCGAACAACTCGAGTCGATCGACCCACGCCTGGTGTCATGGGACGGCCCCACCCCCTTGTTAATGATCCTGGGAATCGGTCTGGCCGGTGGCCTGAAACTGCTGGTCGATCCCCGGCAGGTTTCAAGAATCTACGGTCTCAAGGACGAGCGGGCCCTGAAAACTGCCCGTGTCGTGGCTCCGATCCTGATCACTGTGACCTACGCCTGCCTGTTGCCGATCGGTGCCCTGGCTCGAACAATTGTTCCGTCCGGGATGACAGCAACAATCACCGCCGACACCGACCAACTCACTCCCTACCTGCTTGGTCAGGCGGAGATCCTGGGTCCGGCTGCCAGCAGTTTCTTTCTGCTGGTACTGCTGGCGGCGGCCATGTCCTCTCTGGATTCGGTGCTGCTGGTCACCGCCAGCGCCATCACCCGCGACCTGCAACTTCTCTCCGACGACGACCCCCGCGCGATCGGTCAGACCCGGTCCTGGGTAGTGGCCATTTCGCTGGCCGCGATGATCGTGGCACTCAATCCGTTTGCCGACATCGTCGAAATCACTGCTTTCTCAGGGTCGCTCTACGCTGCCTGCTTCCTCTCTACACTTGTCGTAGGACTTTACTGGAATCGTCCGAACGCCTCCGCGGCCATCGCGTCAATGATCTGTGGTGGTATAGCTGTCATCGCCTGGTGGTTCACCAGGCGAAATGGCGCGACGGAATTTCACGAAGTCTACGTCGGGCTGATCGTCTCAATGTTCGTCTACGTCACTACCACCCTGGCCCGCACGTCTCGAAATCCACACTCTGGGCCGAGATACTGACACCATGACTCGACAATTGACCATCGGAGCCGCCCAGTCCGGACCCATTCCCCGCGATCAATCCCGGACCGACGCTCTCGACCGACTGATTGTAATGCTGCAGGAGGGACACCAGCGCGGTTGTGAACTGGTTGTCTTTACCGAGTGTGCTCTGACGGCCTTCTTCCCGCACTGGCTGATCGAAGATCCGGCCGAACTTCATTGGTATTTCGAAACTGAGGTGCCAGGCCCCGACACACAGGCTCTGTTCGACGAAGCACGCCGGTTGGGCGTGGGCTTCCACCTGGGATTTGCCGAACTGACCGAAGTCGACGGAAAGGTTTGCCGTTTCAACAGCTCGATCCTTGTCGGACCCGACGGTGCTGAAATCGGCCGCTTCAGAAAAATTCATCTGCCCGGTTACAGCGAACCCCGTCCGGACCACCCATTCCAAAATCTTGAGAAACGGTATTTCGACGTCGGCAACCTGGGCTTTCGTACCTGGCAGGCATTCGGCGGCACCGTCGGCATGTGTATCTGCAACGACCGCCGCTGGCCGGAAACCTATCGCGTGCTGGGTCTGCGGGGAGCCGAACTGATCCTGCTGGGTTACAACACACCCTCAAACAATCCTGACTACCCTGAGATGAACACGCTGGTGTCGTTCCACAACCGGCTGTCGATGCAGTCGGGAGCCTACCAGAACGGGACCTGGGTGGTCGGCGTGGCCAAAGCAGGCAAAGAAGAGGGAGTGATGCAGCTGGGCCAGACAATGATCATCGCGCCCTCCGGCGAGGTCGTGGCCCAGGCCACGACACTGGAGGATGAACTGATCGTCCACACCTGTGACCTTGACGCGACACGCGTCTACAAGGAAGGTATCTTCCACTTTGGGAAGAACCGACGCATCGAGCACTACGGCCCGATCACGAGTCAAACCGAAGCCGAGCCACCTGGCTGAGTTCGAAACGATCGAGCAATCCGTTCAATTCATCCGCCACCTGTGAACTCAGAGGAATTCCCTGTTCCAGTCGAGTCTTTCGACAGGCCAGTTCCTTGTCACCGGCGACCAACACCGGTTGATCTGCATCGACAGGCTCCGTTGATCGCACCATGTCCGCCAGACTGTCGACTCGCGAACGGAAATCCTCCAGCGGCAAAAACCGCTCAACGTCGATGGCGACGTAGAATCCGCTGCTGATCAACGGGTCCTGTCCATAGTTCACCAGAGTCGGGACATTTTTTCCAAAAAGTCCACCGGAAAGAACTCCCGAGAGGATTTCGATCATCGTCGCCAGACCAAAGCCCTTGTAACCACCGGTCCACTGGAAGAATCCGTTGTCGATCACTTCGGCCGGGTCGGTGCAAGGTTGTCCGTTCCGGTCCAGTCCCCAGTCGGTGGGAATTGACTGACCCCGTTTCCGAGCCAGTCGAATTTTCCCCGCAGCCACTGTGGTGGTTGCCATGTCGAGTGCCACGGGGTGTGAACCACCCGAGGGAGCAGCAATGCTGATCGGATTCGTCGCCGCCACTGCTTCGGTTCCACCAAATGGTGGTGTCATACACGGCCCATTGTTCATGGCGATCCCGATCAGCCCCTGTCTGGCTGCCCGCATTGTGTACCAGGCCAACAGTCCGGTGTGTGAGACATTTCGCAATGACACGCAAGCGATCCCCGATTCGGCCGAGAGCGAGATCGCATGGTCCATCGCCTGCCGGGCAGCGATGATGCCGATTCCGCTGTCACCATTCAACAACGCCGTTGCCCCCGATTCTCGTGCAACCGTGACGTTCGGTTGCGGCCGAACATGACCGGCATCAACCATCTGCAAATACCCGTGTAGTCGGGTTACTCCATGCGAATCCACCCCGCGCAGGTCGGCCTCGACCAGCACCTCGGCCACCAGGGCAGCGTCTGCCTCGCGGAAACCAGCTGCCGACAATACCGCCTCGCACAGTTCTTTCAGTCGAACGCTGTCGACCTGCACATCCATCGTTGTCATTTGATCAAACTCACCTTGCTCATCAGCATACACACCGTGAGAAACGGTTGGCATGACATCACTTGCACCAGACTGGTCACCGGAATCCTCAACCTTCGTGCCATCAACCTTTGAAGATCTCACCCGGAGCACCAAAAGTAACGGAGCGAACACGATCGCGACCGCGGAAAACCCTCCGAAGCCGATCAGGAAGCCCAGTATAGTCGGTCAGGGTGTCCAGACCGAGGGTCCTGAACCTCTTCTAATGTGTCTGTTCCAGGAATCTCAGTCAGCGTATTTGACGCGTCATACAGAATCCGGGGCAGCTGGTTGTATCTGTGACAGAAGTGTCAGTATCGTGAGCCACGGGTACGCCGCGTTCGCAATGAGTTGAACTTGTTGTTGCCATCACATTCATGCTGAGATATCCCGCCACTTTCTATTTCTGCTCAAACACAACTTTCTGCGGCAACCCTTGATTTGGCGTTGTGTTTAGAACATGAGCTGTGAACTTATTTGCTAAAGACATGATACGACTAAAGATCAGAGAAGCTTTTGAATCGAGAACATGGCGAAAAATCAACTGAGACAAATCTTAAGTGTGGCCGTTCTGGAAGCGTGTGCAGAGTGGGACTGGCCTGAGCGACAGAGGCGTCTGTCTTCGGCGTTTGCAGATGTGTACGCCGGTTCTGTCGCACAACGACAGGATTACAGCAAACCGGATCTGGTCGTGTTGCCGGAAACCTTCGGCAGCGCCTACGACCTGGAACAGTTTGACACGGACTCAGAGCCAGTATTCGCTCCGCCATCCGGTTCCGACACACCCGTTGATCCCGATCCGCTGGTGTCAGAAACCTCCTGTTCTCGCAGTCGCTTCTTATCACAACAGGCAAAAAAACATGCGGTATTCGTGGTGGGAGGAATTATCGAAAGAGTCGAGGATCGCTCCGGCCGAAAACTTTACAACACAATTCTCGTCTACGGCCGCGACGGTGTACTGGTTACGAAATACCGCAAGATACACCTGAGCAATGTGAAGATCAGGAATACCGATAATCCAATGGACGAGGACGATACGGCCGAAGATACCGTTCTAACACCAGGTGCGGAGCTGGCCAGTTTTCAAGTCGATATTGGAGATGACATTGGGGGGGATGAACAGAATGAAAACACCGTAAACATTGGCCTGCAGAACTGTTTCGACCTGCGGTTCCCTAAAGCGGCCCACGAGTACCGTCACAGTGCTGCACACGACTGCCACGTGCTGCTGTACCCCTCCTATTTCCTGCACTCAACAGTGCGACTGGGGCACTGGGAGGTGCTGCTGAAAGCCAGAGCGTTGGACAACCAGGTTTTTACCGTCGGCGCCAATCAGCGTTTTGAAAACACAGCAAGTGCAGAAAAGGCCGGTTTCCTGAAGTCGGTGTCAGGCAAAAACTTAGTCCTCCCCGGTGGCCAGTCGATGGTTTTCGATATTCTCGGT